>CBFDAD010000092.1:0-6567 GCA_965602705.1 uncultured bacterium | reverse complement strand
TTGACGCTCGTTCTTTTGGCCCTGTGCGCCGTGCTGGTCACCGGCGACTATACGCTGGAGGCTTCGGCGCGAGCCTGTCCTGTCCGCCGCTTCGCTCTGGATGCTAGCGCAAAGCTTGTCGAAGGGCTCAGCCGAGCGGTGCGGGCCACCATCCACGGCAGCGAGGACGTGCATGCAAAGGAGTGACCTGAATGGAAAATAAAGACTCGGTAATCACAGTCAAAGGCTTTCGCAAAACCTACGGCGATTTCGTCGCCGTGGACGACATCAGCTTCGACGTGCAGCAGGGCGAAATATTTGGCCTGCTAGGCCCCAACGGAGCGGGCAAGACCACCACGCTGGAGAGCCTGGAAGGGCTGCGTGCCCCCGACGGTGGATCGTTGCACGTCATGGGCGTCGACCCCACCCGCCAGTCGCGCAAGCTGTGCAACCTGATCGGCGTGCAATTACAGACCTCGGGCCTGCCCGATAACATCCAGGTTAACGAGGCCATGAAATTCTTTTGCGCCTACCACAGCGTAGCCCCGCGCTATGACCTGATAGACCGCATGGGGCTGGCAGAAAAAAAACGCGCCCAATATCACCAGCTCTCTACCGGCCAACAACGACGCCTGGCGCTGGCCCTGGCGGTGGCCCACAATCCCCCCGTGCTCTTTCTGGACGAACCTACGGCTGGCCTCGACGTCCCTTCGCGCGTCGAACTGCACGACATGATGCGCGAACTGCGAGCCGAGGGCGCCACCATCATCCTCGCCACGCACGACATGGCCGAGGCGGAAGAGATGTCGGACCGCGTGGCAATCTTGCTGCGCGGCAAGATCGCCACCATCGGCACCCCGCTGGACATCACCGCGACCGGCGCAGGTCTGACCAAGATCTCCGTCCGCACCCAAAGCTCCAGCCTGTCTGCTCCTGGCCTCACCTTCCCGGCCGTGAGCCAGCAAACGCACAAGGACGAGTACAACATCTACTTTAGCACCGACATCGGCCCTACCGTGGCGGCCATTATCGCCCACGTCGAGGCCCAGGCAGACACGCTGATTGACTTGCGCGTGGAACGGCCCTCCCTGGAAGATCGTTTCCTGGAAATCACGCGCACCACAGGAGGCGCCCAATGAAAGCCTTTTTCAATCACTTCTCATTCGAGTTCCGCACCGGCATCCGCAACCAGACTTTGTTGCTGTTAAACTATTTGTTCCCCCTGGGTTTTTACGCCATGATGGGGCTGATCATGCCCGGCCTCAACCCCACTTTTCTTGAGACGATGGTCCCGGCGATGGTCGTCTTTGCTGCCCTGGCGTCCACGCTGCTGGGCTCGCCCGAGCTATTAGTGACGGCCCGCGAAGCCGGTATTTTTCGCAGCTACAAGGTCAATGGCGTGCCGGCCATCTCGATCCTCGTCATCCCGGCGCTGACCACCGTGTTTCACATGGCGATTGTAAGCGCCATCATCACCGTCACAGCGCCCCTGCTATTCGACGCGCCCTTGCCCGTCAACTGGCCTGGCTTTGCTCTGACCTTCCTCGCGCTGGCCTTTGCCTGCGCCGGGCTTGGCGCGCTCATCGGCGTGATTTCGCCCGATTCGCGCATGACGGTGCTGTGGTCGCAACTGATCTTTTTGCCCTCAATGATGTTGGGCGGAATGATGATACCCTACAGCCAGTTGCCCGAGACGGCAGGCAGGGTGTCTCGGCTCTTGCCGGCCACCATGGCCATGAACACCTTTCGAGGGCTGGCCATGGACCTGACGGCCGATTTTGATGCAACAGGCTCGCTCCTGGTCTTGCTGGCGGGTGGGGTACTGGCGTTTGGGCTGGCGATTTACCTCTTCAACTGGGACAGGCGCAACGCGACGCAACGCGGGCATCCCTTGATGGCCTTGTTGGTCTTGATACCTTTTGGGATTGGGCTGTTGTTAGCCCCCCATACGCCCACTCTAAAAAATACAGCGTGGGAACTGGAATCCCTTTCCGGCGACGGCATATTAGCCGGCACGACGATTACCATCGAGTTCTCAGACGACCAGGTCGCCGGTTCGGCGGGCTGTAACCACTACGGGGGAACGTACCAAGCCAAAAGTAAAGATCTGAGTGTCACCAACCTTTTTTCGACCGAGATGGCCTGTCTGGAGGAGGGGGTTATGGACCAGGAGACCCAATATCTCAAGGCCGTGCAAGCCGCTGCCAGCTACCAGATCACCGCTGACCGGCTTGAGATATTTGATGAGGCTGGAACGCAAACCCTGGTGTTTGTCACGCAGTAGTAAGAGAACGATTCGGCTTTCCGAGAAAGCTCTGGTTAGCTGAAATTGGATCAATTTGGGGAAAAAGCATGCTTACTCACAAAACCACGGCGGTTACCTTTGTGCTCCTAACTCTGCTCCTGGGCGCTTGCGCTCAAGTCGAGCCAACATCAACAGTCGCTGAGGACACGCCAATGCCTGCAGCAGAGGACCGAACGATTGTAGTGGCTCTGGCCCAGGCACCCATCTCCCTGGACCCGGCGGATCACCGCGACCGGACATCGGAGACCGTGATCCGCAACATGTTCGATGGCCTGGTTACCCGCGACACTCGCAACGGTGTCCATCTGGAGCTGGCCGAGGAGATGAATTGGCTGGACGATCAGACGCTGGAGGTACGGCTGCGCCGTGGCGTCTTGTTTCACGACGGCGTGGAAATGACGTCCGACGACGTGGTGTTCACCTTTAAGCGCATCCTTCAGGAGAACGTGATCGAGTATCCCGAGCCCCATAGTTCTCCGCGTCGCAGTCTCATTGCGCCGCTAGAGTCCGTCGAAAAGATTGACGACTATACCGTGGTGATGCACTTTAACGCTCCCTGGCCGCCGGCGATGCAGATGCTCGTCCACCAGCAAATCGTGCCCCAGCACTATGTTGAAGAGGTGGGCACCCAAGGTTTCATCGAGCATCCCATCGGCAGCGGGCCGTTCAAGTTCGTCTCTGCCAGTCCGGGGCTGAAAGAGATCGTCCTGGAACGCTTTGAGGATTACTATGGCGGTGCGCCTGACCTGCTTCCTGTGGGGCCGGCCTGCGTAGATCGCGTCATCTTCCGCGTGATCCCGGACGCCTCGACACGGGCTGCGGCGCTGACGATTGGCGAGGTGGACCTTATCCAATCCGTAGCGTTGGATTTGATGGAGACGTTGGAAGAAAACCCCAACATTCAGCTCAAGACTGCGCCGGGCACCCAGCCCAAGTGGATAGAGATGAACGTCAACCGGCCGCCCTTTGATGACGTGCGCGTCCGCCAGGCTTTGAACTATGCGGTGGACAAAGGACGCATCATTGACGAAATCTATGGCGGCCGGGCCGTGGCTTTGCCCGGGCCCCTGTCACCTTTCAACAACTTTGTCAGCAAGGAGCTGGAACCGTATCCTTATGATCCAGAGCAGGCATTGGCTCTTTTGGCGGAAGCCGGCTGGACGGATTCGGACGGCGACGGCATACTCGACCATGCAATAGAGGGTCAGCCTTTGGCTTTTGTCCTGGATACGCTGCAGGAGTGGCTTCCACTTGCGACGGCGGTGGCCGACCAATTGCGGGAGATCGGCGTTGACGCCGTCGTTCGCACCTGGGAATCCAGTATCATCAGACCTGAATTGCTGGCCGGCGAGCGTCTGGCTTATCTGGACGATTGGGGAGACTCGGCCTTTGACCCGGTGGGCCACTTTGAGGCCAAGTGGCATCAAAGATCCTCGCCAGGGGACGGTCATATCCAAGATCAGCCCTATGGCCGGGGGAACTTTTCAGGGTATAATAACGAGCGGGTGAATGAGTTCATCCGGCTAGGCGAGGTCACAGCCGATCCAATTGAGCGGCAGCGGATTTACGACCAAGCGCAGCAGATCATATATAAAGAGGCTCCCGCGGTGTTCTTGATTCTGCCCGAGGAGATCGAGGCGGCCTCGGTCCGCCTCGAGAATTGGGAGCCGGCTTCGGACAGCCGCATCAACCTGCATGACGTCTGTTTGGGGCCGTGACCGTTGGCCGGATTGCTTCGAAAATAGACACCACCTCTGGATCACTGAACCACTGAAAAACACCCAAGATCCTTGCCAGGGGGCTGAAGACACTAAAGAACCCTTGGCATTCATCTGCGTCCAGAATAAGGAGTACGGGTATGATAAATAACACGTTCTCTCGGCGTGCGTTCTTGCGGCTGGTGGGGATGGCGGCCGCTGGCGTAGCTCTGGACGCTTGTGCCTCGTCTAAATCCAAGCCTTCACGGCAAAGCGAGGAAAAGGTGCAACTGGTCTACCAGGACTGGCGGACCGACTGGTTTCCTGTTATGGCCCAGCGTGCGCTGCAAGAGTTCCATGCCACCCATCCCAATATCCGCGTTTTCTATACCCCCGACCCGGAAAACCTGGCGCAAAGCATGCTGGCCGACATGCAGGCCGGTACCGCGCCGGACGTCTTTGCCGGCTGCTGCACCCTTTTTCCCATCTGGGCCCAAAAGGGACACACCCTCGATCTGCGTCCCTACGTCGAGGCCGACCTGGACCAGGCCACCATTGACGAATGGGACCCGGCCCAGTACAAGTCCTTTTTTACGCGAGACGGACAGCAATATGGTCTGCCCAAGTACCACGGTGCATTGGCGCTCTATTTCAACAAAGACCTCTTGGACCAATACGGCGTGGATTATCCCGATGACACCTGGGATCACGACGACTATTTGTCGGCCATGCAGCGCCTCACCCACGACCGCGACGGCGACGGGGTAACTGACCTGTGGGGGGGCATGATTGACATCTCCTGGGACCGTATCCAGATGCACGTCAATGCCTGGGGAGGGCACCTGGTTGACCCCGATGACCCCACCCGCTGCCGTATGGCCGAGCCGGAGGCGCTGGAGGCCATGGAATGGATTCGAGCCCGCATGTGGGACGATAGAGTAATGGCGACCTTTCTGGATGTGCAGAACCTGGCGACCCGCCAGGCTTTCATTTCCGAGCAAATCGCCATGGTGGAAGATGGCTCCTGGGCGCTCAAGGACATCCTGAGCGGGGCCAACTTTCGGATCGGGGTAGCGCCTCTCCCGGCCGGGCCTGCCCGCCGCGTGACGTTGGCCACCACGGATGGTTTTGGCATTTACGCCGGCACCCAACATCCTGATGCTGCCTGGGAACTGCTCAAGTTCCTCATCAGCAAAGAGTATGGGCGGGCCATGGCCACAGCAAACTTTCTCCAGCCGGCGCGGGCTTCTCTGGTGGACGAGTGGGCTGCCATTATCCGCGAGGAATTCCCCCACAAGGCCCAGGACGTGAATATCGCCGCCTTTGCCGACGGTCACATCAAGGGCTACTCGGTGACGGCCGAGGTCTTTGCCAACATGGAGGAAGCAAAGCGGCTGACCTACGCTGCATGGGATCAGATCTTTACCTTGGGCCAGGCGCCGGTGGAGCAGATGAGGTCCGTTTGCCAACAGGTCCAAGAGGCCCAACATTAATCAGGAGAATGATCATGCTACTGGGAATCCGATGGGGCAGTGTCCTGAGCGCCGTCCTGAGCCTGCCGAAGGGCTTGTCGAAGGGGAGCTTGCGTACCAAGATTATCGCCTGGTCCTTCGTGCCCGCGGCGATCATCTTGCTGGCAGTAGCTTTGGTCACCTTTTTTGCCTTCCAAAGCGTGACAGAAGAGTTGGTTCTTCAGCGAGACCTGGAGGTAACCTACGCCTCAGCCGGTCAGCTGGCGGCAAAACTGGGGGAATACGAGGACCTGCTCACCACCGTGGCCCGTACCTCCGACATCTACAGGGATGATCCCGCCACCCAACGCGACGCCCTCAAGCGAGCCGGCAACCGTCTGGCGGTCTTTGACGGCGGCGTGCTGCTCCTCGACGCCTTTGGAACGGTCGTGGCTGCCGAACCGGAGCGGTCGGAGAGCCTGGGACAAGACTGGTCTGACCGGGCCTATTATCAAGAGATAGTGCGCTCACAGATCGCTGGCTCCCCTCCCGAGTTGGTCCTCTCGGACAGTGTGGCTGACGGGCCGGGCGGCGTAGACGTCGTCGTCTGCGCTCTGCCCATCGTCGACGCGCAGGACCAGTTCCACGGAACGCTAGTGGGTTTGTTTCGTATTGGCCCCACCGCCCTCAACACCTTTTACGGCGATATCGTCAGGCTGCGCATTGGGGGGACATGCGGGGCCGCTGGCGGCTGCGGCAGCACCTATCTGGTAGATGGCACGGGTCGGGTCATTTATCACTCTGACGCCGACCGCATTGGAGAAGACTTTGGCGCGCAGGCAGTGGTGGGGCAGGTATTGAACGGGCAAACCGGCGCCATCCGGGCACGCGACTTTGCGGGGAATGAAATCGTCGCCGGCTTTGCGCCGCTGCCGGGCACATCTTGGGGCCTGGTCAACGAGGAGACCTGGGCCGCCCTGACCAGCGGCTCTCTAGGCTACCGTAACTTCCTGCTTTTCCTACTGGTGTTGGGTGTGGTGGCGCCGGCCGTCTTTGTCTACTTTGGGGTCAGACGGATCACAAAACCCATTAAAGACCTGATGAGCGCCGTGCAGGAGGTGGCCAGGGGCAATTT
>CBFDAD010000091.1:0-6579 GCA_965602705.1 uncultured bacterium | reverse complement strand
CATCGGCCAGGCCATGCCGATCAAAACCCGTCAGGGCGCCGAGGCTAGTTCGCGGTGGAAGGCCTTCAAGCGCTATCTCAAAGAGATCGAACGCTACACCGACCTGGAGACGGCCACCGAATTGTTCGAGCGCTACCTGCCCTACGCCATCGCTTTTAACCTGGAACGGAGTTGGGTGAAAAAGTTCGCCCGCGTGGAGACGACGCCCATCCCCGGCTGGTACTACCCCTACTGGATGGCCGGGCATTCCCGTCACCGGGGAGGCGGTTACCGGTCCGCTGGCAGCGGGGGAGGCGCTGTACCCTCGGTGCAGGGCATGAGCGATGGACTGGCTGACGGCTTACAGAGCATGTCCGACGGACTGACCAGCATGTTCAACAGCGTGGGCACGACCTTTACCAGCGCTCCCAGCAGCTCCGGGGGTGGCGGCTTCAGCGGGGGCGGCTTCAGCGGCGGTGGGTCCAGCGGCGGTGGGTCGAGTGGCTTTGGATAGCGCTCATCCGCGCGCACCCTGCACTGAGAGATAGTTATTTGGCACGTGATGAAAGGACAATACTGTGAGCAGTGGTAAAACTGTCGGCATCATCTTGATCATCGTCGGACTGGTCATCCCGGCGCTGGGCGTCGCGTGGGGGCTGGCCAATCTGGACGCTGAGGGCGGCCTGGAGACCTCAGGGTTCGTCTTCGCCGTGGCCGTGGCGATCATCATCGGCTTACCTTTCCTCGGCGCCGGCTTTTATATGTTCGTGCGCGGCCGGGCCGAAGAGGGCCAGATGGCCGAGGTTCAAAAGCAGAAGAAAATCTTAAACATGGTCGTGACACAGGGCCAGGTCAGCATCGCCGAGGCGGCCCTGGAATTGGACGTGAGCCGCGACCAGGTCAAGGCCTGGGTCTACGACCTGGTGGGCAAGGGCCTGTTCAGCGGCTACATCAACTGGGACGATGGACTGCTCATCTCACGCCGGGCAGCCGAGCTGCGGGGCAACAAGTGCCCCCAGTGCGGCGGCCACGTCGAACTCAGTGGCAAGGGCGTGGTGAGCTGTCCTTATTGTGGAACCGAAGTGTTCTTGTCGTGAAACGCACCCAGCCAGAAAAGGAGTAATCTATGACCGATCTGTATGAACAAATCAAGGGGGACCGGGGACGTATCGAGTCGTTTGTCGGCAAGATTCCCGGCTACAAGGGCTACAAAGAAAAAGAGATGCGTCGCGAAGCGGACAAGATGCTGCGCGAGGCGCTCGCCCGACGCTTGGAGGAGCAGTGGCGTCGTCTGCCCGACATCCAGAAACAACTGCTCAGCGGCGGCCAGATTCAGTGGCTCGACGACATCGAAGGCGCCACGATGAAACTACAAACCTTCATCGACCGCCTCAAGACCGCCACTTATGGCTACGCCGGCTTTTTTGACGCCGTGCGGGTCAAAGAAGACGAGCTGGACCGGCTCTACGACTTTGACATGGCCTTGAATGAGCAGGTGGATGAAATCACGGCCGCCGTAGACGCGTTGTCCTCCGCCGCCATGAGCAAAGAAGGGATCGGAGAGGTGGTCGCCAGGCTAAACAGCGCGGCAGCGACGGCCAACGAGACCTTTAACCGGCGCAAGGACGTGATTACCGGCACAGAGGGCATTTAGCGCCCGTTTGCCTTGAACTAAAAGTTGGAAGGAGTAAGCTATGCCAAGATTTATTGACGTTATCGATTTTATGGACGAGTCCGAGCAAGAGATGGTTCATCGCATCCCCGACCGCGGAGCGGGTGACTTTCGCATGGGTTCACAGGTGGTCGTGCGCGAGAGCCAGGCGGCGGTCTTTTTCCGGGACGGCAAAGCGATGGACGTGTTTGGGCCAGGCCGCCACACGATCACCGTGGCGAACCTGCCCTTGCTGACCGGCCTGTTAAAACTGGGCACCGGTGGCAAGACCCCCTTCCAGGCCGAGGTCTATTACGTCAGCACCCGCCAGTACATCGATCAAAAGTGGGGCACCCCCGAGCCTGTCGCCCTGCGCGACGCCGACTTTGGCATCGTCCGGCTGCGCGCCTTTGGCACCTATGCCATGCAGATTCAGGACCCTCAGCTCTTTGTCAACAAGATCGTGGGCACGCAAGGGATCTACGAGACCCGCCAGATTGAGGGGCACCTGCGCAGCATCATCGTCACCAAGATGACGGACCTGCTGGGCGAATTGGGCCGGTCAGTGCTCGACCTGCCCGCGCTCTACGAAGAGATTGGCGCCGGCATCAAGGCCAAGGTGCAGGACGACTTTGGCGCCGTCGGCATCGAACTGCGGGCGCTGTACGTGAACAGCATCAGCCTGCCCGAAAAGGTCCAGCAAGCCATTGACGAGCGCTCCTCCATCGGTGCGATGGGCGGCATGCAGGCCTACATGCAGGCCAGCGCAGCTCAGGCGATGCGCGACGCAGCTAAGCAGGAAGGCGGCGCGGCGGGGGCCGGGGTTGGGCTTGGCGCGGGCGTCGGTATGGGCGCAGCGATGGCCCAGATGATGGCCCAAAGCATGCAGCCTGGTCAACAGCCGGCAACGCCCGCAGAACCAGCCGCCGGCGTCCCGGACGTCGCCAAGATTCAAGAGACGCTGGACAATCTAGACATGCGCTTTGCGGCGGGTGAGATCACCGAAGAAGTGTACAACAAACTCTACGCCAAGTGGGAGGCCAAGCTCAAGCAGGCCGGCGGCTAGGCGTAAACGCTTTGCGAATAAAGACCTCCGAGGTCTGGAATCTAGTCAGCGGTCGTGTCGACTTTGACCAGAGTAGGGCCATCGCATTTGCCCCACTTGCTGGCTCGGTGGCTAGCTCGAAATCATCCTGAGCTCGTCGAAGGACGATTCCGAGCGGGTCTTGCGAGGATAAGGCCGCAAAAGTCACCTTTCGACAAGCTTTGCGCCAGCATCCCGTAGCGTAGCGCAGCGGACAAGATGACTTTTGCTAGTCTCAAGCCCAAAGTGAAATAGCTTGATTTGCAAATGCGATGGCCCTATAGAGCAGAGCGAAAACTCTTGACAGGAACGCCAAGATTCACAGGACAAATCATGTAAATCCTGTCGATCCTGTCCGATTAACGCGTCACGCCTCATCCTCTTCGACCCGTGCCGCTTCGTTCAGCACCTCAGTCAACCGGTCCAGCGTCTCGTTGGGCAGTGGCGTGAGCTTGCCTGCCTTGCGCAACCAGCCTTTGACCTGCTTGGGCAGCATCGCCGGCACTGGCGGGTCATCCAGAACGAGTTCCACCTTGGGGTTGGTAAACAGGGCCACACCCCGCACGGGCACTTTCAGGTCGGCGGCTCGCTCTGCCAGCCACTCTCCCAGCACCTGCACCTCGTTCTCTACCTCAAGCTCGGGTTTACCCAGCCCTTCCTGGCCGATCCAACGCAGCAAGCGCCCCCACCCCTGCTTGTTGCGCCACTTGCCTTGCTGGTACAACACTTGGCCCTCTTGGGGCTTGAGCACAAAAACCGTCAGCCCGCCCGGCTCACATAACACCTGCGACACCGGCAACCGGAACTGGTACAGCACATAACGATTGTCGAGTCCCTTTAGTCCCTGGGCCAACACCGCATCGGGGCGGTCGAGGCGCACGTAGCGATTGGCATAGTAGATGCCGACGTTCGACAGGATAAACCCCAGTAACAGCGTGATCAGGGAGATAAAGAATAGCTGCGGTACGGCCAGCGATATGAACAGGCCACCGCCCAGCACCACCAGTCCCAGCAGACTGGCCCACTTGCCCACGGTGGAACGGCGATCGACGTACCCTTTGTTGAGATAGACTTTCATTGCCCACCCTGATAACGAGCCAGCACCAGGCAAGCGTTCTGTCCGCCTAGCCCAAACGAGTTGGACAGCGCCGTCTCGATCTGTACCTTACGCGCCCCCTCGGGCACATAGTCCAGGTCGCATTCCGGGTCGGGAATCTCGTGGTTGATCGTCGGGTGAATGATCCCCTGGTCCAGCTCCAGCACGCACGCCAATGCCTCGATCGCACCGGCGGCGGCCATTGGATGGCCAACCATAGACTTGGTCGAGTTGACAGGGATCTCGTAGGCGCGCTCGCCAAAAACTTTCTTGATCGCCATCGTCTCGGTCGGATCGTTGACAACCGTACTGGGGCCGTGGGAATTAATATACTGGATGTCCTCCGGTTCCAGCCCGGCGTCCTCAATCGCCCACTTCATCGCCCGCATGGCCCCGGCCCCTTCGGGGTCCGGATGGGCAACGTGGTACGCATCCGACGAAGAGGCGTGGCCCAGCACCTCGGCAAAGATGCGCGCACCGCGGGCTTGTGCGTGTTCCAACTCCTCCAAGATCAGCGTGGCACTGCCCTCACTGAAAACCAGGCCGTCGCGATCCCGGTCGAAAGGCCGGCTGGCCCGCTCGGGCTCATCGTTACGCGTGGACAGCACCCGCATGGCGCAAAAGCCGGCGATTGGCGTGGGTGTGAGCGCCGCTTCAACGCCGCCCGCGACGACGATGTCCGCCACGCCCCGGCGGATCAGCTCGGCTGCTTCACCGATCACCTGCGTACCGGTGGCGCAGGCCGTCGTGAGCGTGTTGATGCGTCCTTTGATCCCAAAATAGTAACTGACGTGATGGGCCGGCATGTTCGCCATCACCGCCGTGACGCCAAAGGGGCTGACCTTCTTCCAGCCCTTAACCCAGAGCGTTTTCAGGTGTTGCTCAATTTGCTCGAGCCCGCCGATGGCGGTGCCGTACAACACGCTGACCCGCTCTTCGTCGGGCCAGCCGCCGCTAAAGCCTGCATCCTCGATGGCCTGCGTGGATGTCGCCACCGCCAGTTGCGAAGCGCGCGACATGCGCCGCGCCTCTTTGAAAGGGAGATATTTCCTGGGATCGAAGCCCTTGATCTCGCCAGCAATGCGCGAAGGAAAATCACTGGCGTCGAACTGGGTGATCGGGCCGATGCCACTGCGCCCCTCCAGCATCCCTTCCCACGTTTCACGCACCGTGTTGCCCAGCGGCGTGATCGCCCCCAGGCCAGTCACCACGACTCGCCGTCTCATTCGTTGGATCTTGCCTCGTATATTCCTCATCGCTTTCCTCCTGTCGTTCTAGCCACCAGCCCTCAGCCTTTGGGAAGCGCCGGCTGTCGTTCACTGATGGCGGATCGTACTATAACACTTGCAGACCTGATTTGATGGCGTTTAGCATATCACCGTTAACCGCCAGCCGCGCCTGGCGAATCGCGTTGCGCATCGCCCAGCCGTTCGACCGGCCATGGGCGCCGATCACAACGCCGTTCACGCCCAAAAGCGGCACACCACCCACTTCAAACGGGTCAACTTTGCGGGCGACGCGACGGAAGGCCGATTTGGCCAATAGCCCTCCCAGGATCGTCAGCGGGTTTGACATCAACTCCTCGCGGATCAAGTCGTTGAGCATGCGTGCCACCGCTTCCACCGTCTTTAGCGCAACGTTGCCGGTAAAGCCATCGGCGACGACCACGTCCGCTTCCGCCGCGATCATCTCCTTCCCCTCCACGTTGCCCACAAAGTTCAATTTGGAAGACTTCATCAACTCGAACGTTTCCTTGATCAACGTGTTGCCCTTACCCGGCTCCTCTCCGTTGGAGAGCAAGGCCACGCGTGGCTCCTCCACGCCCAACACCCGCTGGGTGTAAACGCTGCCCATCACGCCAAACTGGTACAAGAACTCGGGCTTGCAGTCGGCGTTAGCTCCCACGTCAAGCAACGTCACGCGTCCCGCCGCCAGGGGCAAGACGGCCGTCAGCGCCGGGCGCTTGACCCCCCGGATGCGCTTGACGCTGTGCAAGGTCGCCACCGCCAGCAGCCCGCCGGTGTTGCCGGCCGAGACAAATGCATCCGCCTGGCCGTCCCGCACCAGGTTCATGCCCACCCGCATCGACGAGTCCTTTTTCACGCGGGCGGCGTCGGCCGGCTTGTCCGTCATCTCGATCACCTCGCTGGCGTGGACCAGCTCCAACTGCAAGCCAGTCGTATCGTGCTTTTCCAGCTCGGCCCGCACCTGCGTCTCGTCGCCGACCAGGATGATCTCGTCCCCCCACTCACGGGCGGCCAGCACGGCCCCCTCCACGTCGGGCGCGGGGTAATCATCAGTCCCCATGGCATCTAACACTATTCTCATCGTTTCGTTGCTCCCTATCCTAATCAAGCGCCGTGCTGACGCCTCAAGCCGTTAATGTGGGGGACATTCTAACTGAGGAAGCCACGAAAGTCAATGCCAAAATCTGTCATAGTCGTTTGTGCCAGCGCCGCCATTCGACTATAATACCAGGTAGCCAACTCACCCAGTACCCCCAGGAGGTACCAGCAATGGATTACGCTGATTATCCCCCTTCGGTCGTTCAAGACATCGCGCGGCTTCGACGGCGCATACAAGCCTCCCAGTTGCCCTGCAAAACAACCGACCAAAACTTACTCATCGGCACCTGGAACATCCGCAGCCTGGGCGCAGTCCATCCCTCATGGGAGGAAAACCCTGGCAGCCCCAAGCGCAACCTGCGCGGGCTGGCCTGCATCGCCGAGATCGTCCGCCGCATGGACGTCATCGCCATTCAAGAGGTCA
>CBFDAD010000090.1:0-6593 GCA_965602705.1 uncultured bacterium | reverse complement strand
AGGTCGGCGCATCCTGCGCACTGCGATGATGCTGAAAGAGTTGCCGGATGAGTTCGACGGCCGCGTCCCAATCAGCCGGGACATAGCGGCGCAGCCCGTCCGTACAGGGTAATTGATACCGCTGCCACTCGGCACGGGTAACGCCCCAGCGCACGGCGTCGTAGCTCCTGCCATCAACGACGCGGGCTTGCACACAACGGGCTTCCTCCCACATGCCCACCCGGGCTGCGACGTGCATCATGCGCACATTGCCGCTCCAAGTGCGTATACCAATGCGCGGCAAGTAATAGGCCTGTAGCTGATAGCCCACCCACAGCGCAAACGCCTCTCGACCCAGACCACGCCCCCACACGTCCTCCTCGGCAAGGACGATACCGCAGTCACGCCAGTGGGTCCGCCCGTCCACCCAATAACTGCTAACCCAGCCAATGTGACGCCCCTCAGCCGTCTCAATCTCCAGTCGAGCGCGCGGCTCTGGAAGTGGTCCTGCCAGGCGCTCCTGCCAACGCTGACGGGCCTGTTCACCCAGCGGTGCCACCGGTTCCCAAGGCGCGTCCCACTCTTGCCACACCTGCCCTGGCGCAAACCACCGCCGGTAGTCCTGAAAATCGTCCTGGCGCGCGTCGCGCAAGTTGACCTTGTCCCCGCAAATAATCATTGCGCCGCCTCGATCGCCATTACAGGATTCCCCTCTGCGCCAACAGTGTCCACAACTCCTCTACACCTGGAAAGACGATGCTGGGAATACCCAACGCCTCGGCAACGCGGGTGTTGCGCGCCTGGTCATCAATGAACAGCGTCGCCGAGGCCGGGATGTCCAGCCGCTGCAACGTCAACTCGTAGATGGCAGGATCAGGCTTGGCCAGGCCGACCAACGCTGAGACGACCACCACGTCAAAAACACCGTCCAACTGATGTACCTCGCCCAGTGCCGTGGCCAGCCAGTCGGTGGCGTTGCTCAACAAGGCCAGCTTGTAGCGCCCCTTTAACTGTGCCAACAGGCTGCGTACACGCGGATGGACCCCACCCGACGGTCCGTACAGCCGCCGCACCCACTGGCGCCGGGCATCGAGAGTGGAGATCCCGAGAGGTTCCAATAAACGCCGCCAGAACTCGTCGTCGCTGATGCGACCGGTCTTGGCCAGCCACCACTCCTGGCCCTCAAAGATATAAGACCACATCGCAGCACCACTCTCAAAGCCCAGCTCGGCGCCCATCACGTCCTTGTGGGCACGCCAGGCGGCCTCATCGTCAGGTACAGCGATCACGCCACCAAAATCAAAGATGATCGCTTCAGTCACACATCGCTCCTTTTCCTAACCGACGGCCCAGCCCAAGCGACAGTTCCGCCTGCCAATCCATCCCGGCGCGGAAATGAAGCGTCCGCATGCCCATCGATCGAGCGGCCTCGATGTTCTGCACAAAATCGTCCACAAAGAGCGTCTCTTCCGGCGCCAGACTCAGACGCTCCAGCACGATGTGATAGATCGCGGGGTCCGGCTTTTGCACACCCACCAGCCCTGAGATGACGATCACGTCGAACACGGACGTGACGTCCAACTCATCCAACAGATCACGCAACTGGGGTGAGGCGTTGCTCAACAGCGCCGTCTTGATATGAGGCCGCAAAGCCTGGATAAACTGGATCATCTCCTGGTCTAGCTGATCTCCACCAAAGTAGTCACGCCGGAACTCGTCCAACTCGCGCTCATCCAGCCCCAGTTGGGCGGCTACGTCGGCCCAGTATTCGACATCGCTGATGATCCCGGATTGGGCCTGTCTCCACGCACGGCTGCCGTGCACCACCTGATCTACGGCGTACAGTGGCAGCCCTAACCTGGCCTCCCACTTGCGCCGTCCGCTGGCGTCCACGGTGCGCATCAACACCCCACCCCAGTCAAAGATAACACCTTTCAGCACTAACCGTTCCTCTTCAACTTGCCTGTCCGCTTGGCGTAGCGCTCCCCAACGCCAAAGATCTTGAGCCCCACCGGGATAGCAATCAAGCCAGCGATCAGCAGTGGCCAGATAAAAGGCCACAGCTCTGCCAGCCCGCTGCCATCCAAGACAGAGGCACGCATCCCTTCCAGTACATATGTCGCCGGAGAGACACGAGCCAGTGGCTGCAAAAGGTCAGGCAACACCTCGATCGGGTAGTACACCCCTGAGATTAACAGGAAAAGCGCCTGCACCACGTTGGTCATCTGGGCACCCCGCTCCGGGAAGAGCAACGGCAACACCGACGCCACGATTCCCAGCCCAACAAAGCTCAGGCTACCCGATAGCAGCATCACCAATGCCCCCCACAGGTTGGCCCGACTCAAGTCGAGGTGGAAAAAGACAGCGACGATCCCGGCGATAACCCCCGTGAAAAGCAGGCTGTAGAGAATCGCAAAGGCGGTCTGCCCCATCATCTGGGTAAAGCGGTGCACAGGGGCCATGAAAGTATACTCTATGGTTCCTTCCCAGCGCTCCCAGGCGATCATTTCACTGATGTTGTCAAAGACGATGGACAGGAAGCGCCAGACCAGCGTACCGATGAGCAGATACATCACCAGATAATTGGTGTCCAACGACACGCCGGAGATTTGCTCCATGCCCGCAGCGATATAGGTAATAGAAAGCGTGCTGGCGATCGAGTAGGCCAGCCAAACAAATTCCCAGCCCCAGTACCGCTTGACCAGGTTAAAGTTTCGTTCTACAAAAGCGTACGACGATCTAAGTTCTTGTACAATTTGAGCCATGATTTGTCACCCTTTCAAACTGATCGCGCCTCTTCGCCGTGACATAAAAAGAGCCGTGGGAGTTGGGTCCCACGGCCAGCGCATCAGCCTAAAGATACTAGGAGACAAAAAAGCCGTGGGCCCTCGAAGGCACCCACGGCCTGGCTTTTATGTCTACCGGCGAATGGGCGCACTACGACAAGGTACAACTGCGATTCCGCCATCGTTCTGGCGGAGTGTATAGATGTTGAATACAACGCCCATTCTAGACCTCCTTGTAAGATTTACGCCCGATATTATACCTAACCCGCGAACGTTTGTCAAGATGCGGACACGCCCAGACACGACCGACGTCCTTGAGCACATCATCCGACCCTGGCATCTTCTAAACCCGGCTCAATGCCCGCCGCCGACAGCGCCGCCCGCACCTGCCCCACTACCTCAGACGGGGTCAGATCATCGGTAGGCAGATACAAGTCACAGTGAGCGCGAGCATGCACCAGACGGGCTAGAAGCACATCCAGGCGCCGCTGTCCCCAGTCAATGTCCCGTCGCCGGGCAATGGTCTCCAGGCGCGCGTCCAGGAAAACCAAAAAATTAGGTTGGGAGAGCCGGCGCCACATGTCGGGCACGTAAGAGTGGTCCTGCGCACAAGCGCGCGCGTTGTAGCCCAACGCCCGCAGCCGCATCACCAGGGTGGACTTGCCGGCCGCGTCAGGACCCACCACCACTACGCGTGGCTCTTCCTCCTCCCCCACACTGCGACTCTGCCACGCCCTGCTCTTCATGCCCGGCTATAACGGAACCGTAAGTGAGAAACGGCGCACGTCAGCGCCAGACAAGGACGCGGATTCGTCGCCCTGTGCGTACGCGCGCACGGCCAGCACTAACACACTGATATCATCGCTGGCCCGGCCCTGGTCGAGTCGCAACGCTGCGACCAGCAATTCGTCGGCGAGGAACTGGGCGTCGCAGGTACAGCCGCCATCCAAACTCTGAATGAGGGCCGGCAGGTCCAGCGACTGTCCCTGCCGCTGACCAGCGGCTAGCAAACCGTCGGTAAAGAGGACGACGGTCGCGGGCGCTTCTAGGGGCAGTTCAACTACCAATGGCTTGGTGCGACGATGCACCCCCACCGGGCGCGAGGACCTGTCCAGGATCCGTAACCCCTCGGCGGTGATAACAAAAATCGGGCAATGGCTGTTGCGCGACAGCACGATGGTACGGCTGACCATATCCACCGACAGAATGTTGAGCGTGGCCAGCACCTTGCCACCACGAAAAGTGTACAGATAGTCGTGGGCGGCGCGGGCAGCAGCCCCATCGCGTACCCCTTCGCCTAGTAACGCAATCGCTTTGCGGGCGACCATGTTTGAGATTGCCTTGGCCGAGCGCCCCGAGCGCTGACCATCCACCATCACAAAGCTGAACCCGCCGTGAGGCCGCTCAATCATCTCCACGGTGTCACCACTCTCGCTGCTGGCATACTTTTTGACTTTGGCAACGGCGACTTGAGCCTGCATAGATCCTCCGCCTCGAACTTGTTTATCGCCAGGCCTGCAAACTCATACCTCGACCCGCCACATTGTACACTGGTTCGGTGGGTGTGTCCATTGCAGGCAGCAACGACATTACTGCCCCCCAAATAACCGCGCCCACAGCGGCGGACCAAGCAACAACAACCCCACCACCACTGATGTGATGGCCGCCAGCATCACGGCCCCCGCGCCGATGTCCTTGGCTACTCTTGCCAGTGGATGGCGACCGGGGCTAGCCAGGTCCACCGCCGCCTCTAGCGCCGTGTTGAACGCCTCGGCCACCCACACCAGGCCTATCGTCAGGGCAATGACAGCCCAATCACGGGCGGGCAACCCTATCCATAGCCCCACGACCACGACCACCCCGCTGATCGCCAGGTGAATGCGGGCATTGGGTTGCGTGCGGAGGAGACAAATCAGACCGGCAAAGGCGTAACGAAAGCTATTGACAAGCCGATGCATCTTGCATAACCATCGAGGCTTCCCACCAGCGCCGGGGAGGAGATGGGCGAAGAGCCTCGCCCAACAACGGTCAACACAAAGACATTCTAGTGCTCTGGTTCTGTCACAGGACCAATGACGGGGGCGCCCAGGCCACACAAGATTTCCGCCTGGGCCGACCACATGGCGGCCTTTTCATCGACATCGGCGTGGTCGTGACCCAATAAATGTAACACGCCGTGAACCGTCAGCAGTTGCAACTCGGCTGCGACTGGGTGACCCGCACTCCGCGCCTGCGCCTCGGCGCGGGGGAAAGAGATGATCACGTCACCCAGGTAGTGAGGGGGTTCGGCGCCAACTACAAAGCCGTCCTGATCCTCATTTCCAAAAGAGAGCACATCGGTCGCGGCATCTACGCCGCGATAGGTCCGGTTGAGGCGGCGCACAGCGCCGTCGCCAGTGACGACGACGGTCAGTCCCGCTGGCCCTATGATACCCTGGTGACGCAACGTAGCTGCTGCGGAAGCGCTCAACAGGCCAGGATCGACACGGCCGGCGAAGACGTCGTCTATTTGGACCTCGATCTGAATTTCAGCTAGATTCACGATTCACACGCTTGCGCGTTTGACTGGACACACCACCTAGCGCGGGCAAAAGGGGTTTTTCAGATGCAGTGGACGGTTGCACCGCCCCGGGACGCTCACCAAGGGCAGCGGACGGCCGAACGCCAGCCACGTGATCTTGCTCCCCGGTCGTTGTTGGCGCCCTCCGCTGCTCCGGGTATTCAACGCGGGTGTGGTAGTCGCCCCTGAGTGTATCCACGAACGAGCAACGGACCATCGGCAGGTCGCGCAGCGTCAGGTCACATTCGTCTAGCTGGCCCTGCTCCATCCGAATCTTGATGGCACGATTAACGAGTTCTTCCAGCTCTTCGACAGAGCCAGGGCGCTTGGACTTGGTGAGAGCTTCAGTGGTGTCGGCCAGCATGACGAGCGCTGTCTCGCGCGACTGGGGTTTGGGACCGACGTAGCGAAAGCGGCTCTTATCCACCCGGTCGGCGTCGCCGCCAGCTTCCTCAACCGCCTGCTGGTAGAAGAAACTGATAAAGGAGTCGCCGTGATGTTCGGCGATAAAGGCCCGCAACCGGCTCGGCAACCGGTATCGCTTGGCCAGGTCCAGACCATCGGTTACGTGGCTGCGTATGATGTCCGCACTGGTAAAAGGGTCCAGATAATCGTGGGGATTGATACCGTCCATCTGATTTTCAGTGAAAAAGTGCGGGCGTACCGTCTTGCCGATGTCGTGGTAAAAAGTGCCGACGCGGGTCAGCAGCGCATTGGCACCAATGCGCTCGGCGGCCTGCTCAGCCAGGTTGGAAACTATCAACGTGTGATGATAGGTCCCCGGTGCCTTGAGCACCAGCTCGCGCAGCAGAGGGTGAGAGGGCTGCGACAACTCGAGCAGCTTCAAAGTAGTAGTAATGTCGAACACATTGCCCACGATGAAAAATAGGGCCAGTGTCAGGCTGGCAGCCAGCGCTCCGTTCACCAGTCCCACAACGGTCAGCGTCAGTATCCCTACCGTATCACTGTTGTCGCTAGGCAGGCGAAAGATGAGCACGGTGACAACGTTGACCAGACCGACATAGACACCCGCCCGAAAGAAAGCATTCACCCGTTCCACACGACGCAGCACCAGAGCTGCCATCACCCCGCCCGCGCCGACATAGACAGCCAACTCTAGCGAGTCAGCGGTGATACTGCCCACCAGGACAGCCAACCCCAGACTGGCGACGATGGCCAGTTCGGGATTGAGCAACACGGTCACCAACATAGACAGCGCTGCCGCCGGAAACAGAGGCAGCAGATACAGGCCGCGTTTGCCGCTGATG
>CBFDAD010000089.1:0-6598 GCA_965602705.1 uncultured bacterium | reverse complement strand
ACCGGGTCTGTGTCGTCCAGCGGCGCGCCAGGCATCGTCCCGAGTGCCGAAGCGAGCGTCTGGCTCACCAACCAGAAGGCCAGGAAAGAAAAAAACATCAGGGTCAAGCCTGATGCCGCAGAGCTCCGTCCCCACCTTTGATGGACCACAAGCCACCTCCGATTTTTGCCTCCGACTTTCGCCCCAGCCACAAGCTGTGGTATAATGTTCACTGGGAGGGAGCCATGGACATTCACGAGCATCACCAAGACGGTATCTGGATCGTGCAAATCAGTGGTCAAGTCGATTCAACGACAGCGCCCTTGCTAGGTGAGAAACTCGACGCAGTGATAGATCAAGGACACGCGCAACTGGTTCTCGACTTGAGCGACGTGCCCTATATCAGCAGTGCCGGGCTACGGGTGCTCTCTATCGCGCTCAAGAAGGTGCGCGCTCCCGACAAGGGCGGTGACGTATGCCTGGCCCGTTTGTCCCCAACAGTACAGCACGCGTTCAGAATCAGCGGTTTCAATCAGGTGTTCACCATCTATGACAGCGTTTCTGAAGCCATTGCCGCTCTAGACGCCGCTAGAGAAATCGACCTGTCCTAGCACTGCCCTTACTGCAACCTGCACACACTGCCAAGGCTTCTAGGCACACCAGGGTCACCAGGTCACAGCCTGCCCGCGCTCAGGATACAGGCGTGGCCTCTTCCCGCACAGGCTTGAACACACATATCGCCAGCGGTGGTAGCGTCAAATTCAGCGAGCATGGCTGGCCTTGCCAAGGGATTGGGTCCGACCTAAAACCACCCTGGTTACCCACGTTGCTTCCCCAGTAGATATCGGCATCACTGTTGAGCACCTCGGCGTAGAAGCAGTGCTCGGGCACGCCGATGCGATAGCCTTCCCGAGGCACCGGCGTAAAGTTGCACACCACCACCAGATGGTCGGACGGATCCTCAGCCTTGCGCAAATAGACGATAACGCTGCGCTCCCAATCCCCGAAATCAATCCACTCAAACCCCCCAGGATTATAATCCACCTGGTACAGGGCAGGCTCAGAGCGATAAAACCGGTTCAAATCAGCGACGTAGCGTTGGAGCTTCTGATGCGGCTCCCATTGAAGCAGGTGCCAGTCAAGACTACGGGCCTCGCTCCACTCGCTCCACTGGGCAATGTCGTTGCCCATAAACAGCAACTTTTTCCCCGGATGGGTGAACATGAAGCCCAGATAGGCGCGTAAATTGGCCATCTGTTGCCATTGATCGCCGGGCATCTTTGCTGCCAGTGAGCGCTTGCCGTGCACCACCTCGTCATGCGAGACCACCAGTACAAAGTTCTCGGTGAAAGCGTAAATCAAACCAAAGGTCAAGTTGTTGTGATGGTACTTGCGGTGGACCGGTCCCTTTTCGATATAGCTCAACGTGTCGTGCATCCAGCCCATGTTCCACTTGAAAGTAAAGCCCAGGCCGCCCAGATAGGTTGGGCGAGACACACCAGTAAAGGCGGTGGATTCTTCGGCGATAGTCACCGCGCCGGGATGGTTCTGATGCGCCAGCTCGTTAAACTTTTTCATAAAGTCGATGGCTTCCAGGTTCTCATTGCCGCCATAAACGTTGGGCACCCACTCACCCGGTTCCCGCGAATAGTCCAGGTAGAGCATCGAAGCCACTGCGTCCACCCGCAAACCGTCGATGTGATACCTATCCAGCCAGAATAGACCACTCGAGGTCAAAAAGTTGCGCACTTCGTTGCGCCCATAGTTAAAGATCAGCGTGCCCCAATCCCTGTGTTCTCCCTTGCGCGGGTCGGCGTGTTCATACAACGCCGTCCCGTCAAAGCGCGCCAGGCCGTGCGCGTCACGGGGAAAGTGGGCCGGCACCCAATCCAGGATGACGCCGACGTCGTTCTGATGGCAATAGTCCACAAAGTACTGAAAGTCATCGGGCGTACCAAAGCGGCTAGAGGGAGCAAAGTAACCAATGACCTGGTATCCCCACGATGCATCTAGTGGATGCTCCATCACGGGCAACAACTCGATGTGCGTATAGCCCATCTTTTTGACATAGTCCACCAGTTGGTGAGCCAACTCCCGATAGGTGAGAAAACGGTCCCCCTCATCCGACACACGCATCCACGAGCCCAGATGCACCTCGTAGATAGACACAGGCTCTCTCAAATAGCTGGTCTGGGCGCGTTGTTCCATCCACTCCTGGTCACCCCAGTGATACCGGTCAACGTCCCAGACGACCGAAGCGGTCTTGGGACGCAGTTCAGCAGCATAAGCGTGCGGGTCGGCCTTGACGAAAACCTGGTCAAAGGACCCCTTGATCTCAAACTTGTACAACGTGCCCTGGGCCAGGCCCGGAATAAACAGCTCCCAGATGCCCAATCCACCTAGCACACGCATGGGGTGTCGCCGACCATCCCAGCGATTAAAGTCACCGACCACGCTGACACGCTTGGCATTGGGCGCCCACACCGCAAAGTGCACCCCCGCCACGCCATCCACCGTCATCAGATGCGCGCCCAGTTTCTCATAGCTCTGCTGGTGGTTACCCTCACCCAACAGTTGCAGATCAAAGTCGCTCAACACCGGCAGAAAGGCATAAGGGTCGGGTGTGATGGTCTCATTGCCAAAGCGGTCCTGGATTTCGAGCTGATACTTGAACACATCCTGGCGATCAAAGACGGCCTCAAAAAAACCATGGTCGTGGATGCGGGCCAGCTCATACGTCTGTCCGGCGTCGTCCACGACGAACGCCTCTCGCGCCTCAGGCAGAAAGGCGCGGACGGCAACCATCGCGTGCCCGCCCACCTCAACCTGATGTGCGCCCAGTACCTGAAAAGGGTCATGATGGTAAGCGAACACAATCTTTCGAATCTGATCCTCGGGTACAGTTGGGGTCATCAGCCTCTCCTTAAACCTAGCGCCGCCTCTGAAAGGCGGCGCTAGGTTCAAAATCACCTTCACCAGAGCGTGTCACAGATGTCAGGATGTATCACTGTCGTCAACACACGTAGCGCCAGTGCGTCCGGCCTAGAACAACTTTTCGTAAAGCCCGTCCACCAGTGGTTGATACTCGCTTATCGTCTCCTTCAAGCGCGCAACCTGCTTGGGGCTGGAGAGGCGAACGTGGCCAATGGCCGCTTCAACGCGCTCGCTGGTCGTCAACGTGTCCTCCCTGACCAGGACCACGGGTACACCTTGTTCAGCCGCCAGGCCCAACACGCGCACGTTGGGACGGAGATTACCCGTGAGGATCAAACAACGGGTCGATGTCTGCAGCGCGGCCAGTTGGATATCGCTCCGGTCACCGCCGGTGATGATGGCCTTGTTGGGTGTGCGCTGAAAGTGGCGCAGCGCCGCCTGACCGCCCATAGCACCCAGCAAAAAGGTCTCCACCATTTCGTCCAGACCCTCGTGGCCGCAGAGCACCTTACCGTTCAACTCTTCAACCAGTTCGGCGACCGACACGGAGCGCAATAATTTGTCTCGATACAGCACCCCATAGAAGGGCAGCCCATGATACTCGACAAAGGGTTTGATGCGCTCGGTCAGCGACTCCACCAGTCGGGGCGGCGTGCCGTTGATGATAATGCCCGCCAACCGCTGCCCAAGTTCGCCACAGCCCTCGCCCTCGCCGCAGGCGTCGCGCACCGCCAGTATGCCGTCCAGGTCTGGGTTAGGATGATGGGCGATGATCGCCAGCACCTTGGCGTCGGTCAACTCAGCGATGCGACTGACCGGCAAGCCCAACGCCAGGCCACTGTACAAGCCGCTCAGGGCCTCCATGATAATGAGGTCCTGACCTTCCGATAACCGGGCCAGCGCATCCATGATCTTTTCCTCCAGTCCGCTGACCGGGCCGTGCAGTGAGGCTTCCATCAACTCCTGAGTCAGCAAGACCGGCGATGCCAGGTCCCAATCGGCTTCGGTGCCCAGTACCTGCCAGGCAAAGTAGGCATCTTCATCGATAAAGTCGTCGCCAAAGCGCCGCAGCGAGGCGCCGATTGGCTTCATATAGCGAACTGCGAGGCCCTTCTCCCGAAAGCCCATAGCCAGCGCCAAAGAAATGGCGCTCTTGCCTGAATAGGGTTCGGTGGAGACTACATAGAGGGTTTTTGCCATTTGTTTCTGCTCCTTTATTCTAGTGAATGGAAGTCGCTATCCGTCACAATTTACTCACCAATCACGATGCGGGCGTCAACGGCCATGGTGCCTTGCCCTTCCTCATAGGCGAAAAGCGGGTTAATGTCTAACTCGACAATCTGGGGGAAATCGGTCACCATCTGCGAGATGCGCAAAATGCAATCAGCGATGGCTTTCAAATCCGATGGCTTTTCGCCCCGCACACCCGCCAGCAGAGGGAAGGAGCGTATCTCGCGCACCATTTCTTCGGCCCCTGCCCGTGACAACGGCGCAATACGAAAGACCACGTCCTTGAGTACCTCAACGTAAATGCCGCCCAGACCAAACATCAACATATGACCAAAGGTCGGATCCTTGGTCACGCCCAAGATGATCTCTTTGCCAACTGATACCATCTCTTGCACCGCTACGCCCCAGATGTCGGCGTCGGCCATGTAGTGATAGGCGCGGGTGATGATTTCTTCGTAAGCCATCCGCACCCCTTTTTCATTCTTGATCCCCACCTGTACGCCGCCAATATCCGACTTGTGCAGAATATCCGGCGAGATGATCTTCATCACCAGCGGGTAGCCTATCTCCTTAGCCAACCGCACGGCATGTTCGACGCTGAGCGCCAATTGGCTCTTGGGCAACGGCAGACCATAGGCGGCGATCACCTGACGCGCTTCCATCTCATTGAGTCGCAACCGGCCGGCCTTTTGCGCCGTCAACAGGGTCGTCGCTGCGCGTTCCTGGTCGACCGAGAAGCGCTCCAGCGATTCTGACGACTGCTCACGCCACTCTCGATATTCTGCCATCCGCGCCAACGCCGCAGCCGCCTCCTCGGGGAAGCCATAATAGGGGATTTGTCCCTCACCCAGGATACGGTTGCCAGCCGCCACGTCTTTGGCGCCCATAAAGTTGGCCAGCACCGGCTTGTCAAAATCTCGCGACAGTTCGACCACGGCCCGTGCTGTCTCCTTGATCTCCGTCATGGCCTGCGGCGTCAACAAAAAGATCGCCGCGTCCACGTTGGCATCCTCCAGCGCAGCTTTGAGCGCCAGCTTGTAGCGGTCGGCGTAGGCGTCTCCCAACACATCGATCGGGTTAAAACAGTTGGCCGCCGCCGGCAGGTTCTCCTGCAAAAAGCTCACCGTCTCAGGCGCCAGCGTGGCGAGATGGATACCTTTTTTTTCACACGCGTCGGTAGCCATGATGCCGGGACCACCGGCGTTGGTAATGATGGCCACGTGCCGACCTTTGGGCAAAGGCTGATAAGCAAAGGCCGTCGAGTAAGCGAACAGCTCCGACACCGAGTGAGCACGCAACACGCCCGACTGCTTGAAGGCGGTGTCATAAGCCGCGTCAGAACCAGCCAATGTGCCAGTGTGAGACGAAACCGCCCGTGAGCCAGCACTGGTTGTACCTGATTTGACCACGATCAACGGTTTATCTTTGGTAAATTCGCGGGCGGTCTTCATAAAGCGCGGGCCATCCACAATACCTTCCAGGTAGGCGATCACCACGTCCGTTCCGGAGTCGTGATGCCAGATCTCAAGGAAATCGGTCTCGTCCATATCAGCCTTGTTGCCCAGGCTGATAAAGTTGGCGAAACCCAGTGAGTTAGCCGCAGCCCAGTCGAGGATACCGGTACACAGTGCACCAGACTGAGACATGAAACTGATGCGCCCCTTCTCTGGCATGCCGGCAGCAAAACTGGCGTTGAGAGAATTGGTGGTGTTAATCACGCCTAGAACATTCGGTCCCACGATCCGAATGCCGTGCTCGCGGGCGATCTCCAGCACCTCCCGCTCCATCTGACGCCCTTCGGCCCCGGTCTCGCGAAAGCCAGCCGTAATGACTATGGCTGCGCCGACACCCTTTTCGCCGCAGTCTTGCATCACACCAGCGACGAACTTGGCCGGGACGACGATCACCGCCATATCCACCGGCCCAGGCACGCTGGCTACGCTTGGGTAACAAGTGTGTTCCAGGATTTCTTTTGCCTTGGGATTGATGGGGTAAATTTGGCCTTGGTAGCCGTACTTGATGATGTTGTCGAGTACAAGATAACCAAGCTTGGTCGGGTTAGTCGAAGCGCCAACCACAGCGACGGATTGTGGATTGAGGAGAGATTCAAGCAAGATTTATCCCCTTTCTTAAAGTGTTTTCCGTCTTGTCGCTATGATACCAGCAAACCGGTAATCGGACAAGCCCGTTGGGGCAGGATTATAACACAAAACTCACAGATTGTGAATCCCGACACCATCACTTCCAGGAGCGCCGGTTTCAACGCCGGAGAAGACTTCCGAGATCTTTTAATGTACAATTCTGACGCCCGCGCGGCGACCTTTGAGCCCCTCGATGCCCTCGAAGACGTGGAACAAGACCTCACAAGTCAAAAACCTTTGAACATGATCGGCAAGTAATGCGACGATGATTCCAACACCGTCAGCGTGACCGGGACATCGATTTCAGGGTTGGC
>CBFDAD010000088.1:0-6634 GCA_965602705.1 uncultured bacterium | reverse complement strand
ACCGGCATACGCGGTCGTACTCTCATCGTCAACCTGCCCGGTAGTCCCAAGGCGGTGAAGGAGAACCTGGAGGTGATCCTGCCCGTTCTGCCTCACGCGGTTGCGCTGTTGCAGCAAGCCGAGGGACCGGCGTCAGCCCACGATTACCAGATGTAGCCTGTTAAAGGCATCATTGACCCGCCTTTCCAAAAACCTGAAGCTTTCGGAAAGGCGGGAGTTGAATGTTGTCTTTGGTCCGGCAGCAGTCTGTGGTCTGCTGACCCCGTCAGCATAACCCTGTCAGCATCCAGGAGGTAAAAATGAGAAAACGTTCTTCCATTATCCCTGCGACCGTTCTGATCCTTCTAGGTCTGTTTTTCCTGCTAAGCAATCTAGGCGCACTCGAGGGTTTGGATTTGAGCGCCGAGGAATTGTGGCCGGGCTTTGTCGTCCTGGCTGGTCTAGCTTTTCTGTTCCAGTACTTGCTCGGCGCTCGTGACCCTGGCCTGGTCTTTGTCGGCACCGCGGCCACGCTTTTGGGGCTTTTCTTCTTTCTCTTTACGCTCAATGTGGAACTGCCCTTTGAGTTTGAGAATGTAAAGGGCCCGATTGACTGGGGTGATTCGGCCTATCTGTGGCCGGCCTACCCGCTTATCGGCGGCATTGCCTTTGTCATGATGGCGATTCTCAGTCGTGAGCGGGATGTGCTGGGGGTCGGTCTGGTGGCGATGACGGTCGGGGTCGTTGCTTTCTTTTTCACTCTCGGTCGCCCCGAGGGACTGGAAGAGATTGCGCAGTTCTGGCCGGTGTTGTTGGTCTTGCTGGGTGGTGGGTTGTTGCTCCGTCCGTTATTCCGGCGACGCGGGTAACCGTTCGGGGTCTGACTGAAAACAGTGTAGTGGTGTGTCTTTGAAGAAAGCGCCATGCTGATCGGGGTTGACGCCAGCCGGGCGACCGTCGCCCGCCGTACCGGTACTGAGTTATATTCTCTGCGCTTGATCGAGGCCTTGCTGGGCCTGGACGCGGTTCATCGCTTTCGATTATATTTCAACCAACCGCCGGCCGCTGGCCTTTTTGAGAATGTCTCGCCGCATGTTGAGACGCGGGTGATTCCTTTCCCCCGCTTGTGGACACACGTCCGCCTGGGCCTAGAAGCGGCGACCCGTCCGCCTGATTTGCTCTTTGTGCCGTCCCACGTTTTGCCGTTGTGGACCCGTCCGCCAGCGGCTGTCACGGTGCACGATTTGGGCTATTTGCATTTCCCTGAGGCGCATCCCCGTCGCCAGCGCTGGTATCTGGATTGGTCCACCCGCCACAGCGCCTGCACGGCCCGCGTCGTGATCGCCGACTCGAACGCGACCAGGCGAGACCTGGTGGCGCATTACGGCGTTCAGCCGGATAAAATCGTGGTGGCCTATCCTGGTTTTGATCCTGATCTGGCCCCCGTCGTCGACACTCGAACCATCACCACCGTCAAGCGCCGCTATGGCATTCAGGAGGACTATTTTCTCCACATCGGAACACTGCAGCCGCGCAAGAACCTGACTCGTCTCGTTCAAGCTTTTGCCAATCTAGGACCTGTGGCTCAAGTCCAACTCGTCCTGGCCGGCAAGAGGGGCTGGCTGTATGAGGATCTCTTCCGGCAGGTGCGCCGCCTGGGCCTGGAAGGTCGCGTGCTCTTTCCCGGCTATGTGGACGACCCTGACAAGGCGGCGCTTCTGAGCGGGGCCTTGGCCTACGTCTTTCCTTCGCTCTACGAGGGCTTTGGTTTTCCAGCGGTGGAAGCGCAGGTCTGCGACACGCCCTTGATCTGCGCCAATAGCTCATCGCTGCCCGAGGTCGCCGGTGAGGCGGCATTGTTGGTTGATCCGTTGAGCGTGGACGATTTGACCCAGGCCATGGCGCTCATGCTGACCGATGCGGCTTTGCGCGCCGACCTGGTCGCCTGTGGACGCTGTAACCGCGAGCGTTTCTCGTGGCGCGCTTGCGCCGAAACGGTGATGGCGGCGCTTGAAGCGGGCTCGGAAACGGAGAGCTAGTATGAAAGCACAGGGCAACGGTGTCTCCATTCTCGGTGTGCACGTGGATGATGTCACTTATGAGGAAACGCTGGCTTGCATCGAAACGTACATTGAGAGAGGTAGCAACCATCAGATCGCCACGGTGAACGTCGAGTTCATCATGGAGGCGCGCCGCAACCCGGCCTTTCGTCGTGTCTTGGCTCAGGCTAGCTTGTGTGTGCCCGATGGCATCGGCGTGGTGTGGGCGGCCCGTCGCCAGGGTCACCCCCTGCGCCAAAGGGTGGCCGGGGTGGATCTGGTGGAGCGGATCGCGGCGCGGGGGGCCGAGCGAGGCTGGCGCATTTACTTCCTGGGGGCTGCACCCGGTGTGGCCGAGAAGACAGCGGCGATTCTGGCCAGACGCTACGCTGGGCTCAAGGTCGCTGGTTGCTATGCTGGCTCGCCACGCCCCGAGGAAGAGGACGAGATCGTGGGTTGGGTGCGGGCTGCTCGCCCCGACGTGCTCTTTGTAGCCTATGGCGCGCCCCGGCAGGACTTGTGGATTGCCCGCAACCAGGCGCGAACCGGCGTGCCCGTGGCGTTGGGAGTGGGTGGTTCGTTTGACTTTATCGCTGGTGTGGCTCAGCGCGCTCCCCAGTGGGTGCAACGGGTTGGGTTGGAGTGGCTGCACCGCTTGATCAAAGAGCCATGGCGGCTGCGGCGGCAGTGGGCGATCCCTCACTTTATGTTGTTGGTCATGCTGGGGGGGCGTTTGGCGGACAGAATAGGAGACGAACGATGAGGCAAATCTGGTTTTTTGTCGCATTATTGGGGGTGTTCGGGTTGGTAGCCTGCGCGGGCGGCGGTGATGGAAAGGGAGGCTCGACGACCTTTAGCGACGACTTTGACACACCCGGTGACTGGCGTATCATCTCTGACCCAGAGGTGGAGATCGCCTACGCTGACGGGGGCTTGAGCATCGAGGTCAAGGTAATGGACCGGGTGGCCTGGACCGTTGCTGGCCGTCAGTTCGAAGACGCTGTGGTGTCCGTGGATGCCACACCGGTCGGCGGGCCGGATGACAATGCCTACGGATTGGTGGTGCGCCACGTGGATGATCGCAACTTTTACCGTTTTGAGATCAGCGGCGATGGCTTTTTCGCTGTGCAAGCGCCTCAGGAGAATCTCGGTTGGGAGTTCCTGGTGGATTGGACCGAGTCATCAGCGATCCACAAGGGCCGGCAGACCAACCATCTGCAGGTTGAGTGCCAGGGCTCGACGATGATCTTTTACGCCAACGACGTCGAATTGACCCGCATACAAGATGACCGTTACAGCAAAGGGGACGTAGGTCTTATCGCTGGCACCTTTTACACCGAGGCTGGTACGCATATCCTGTTTGATGATTTTGAGGTTGAGCCGATCAAAGAATGATGGTTGCGATGTCGTGATGCTATGAACGTTTACCTGGCTTATCTCGGTTGTCGTCTGAACGAAAGCGAAATCGAAGAACTGGCGTGGCGTTTTGTCGGGGACGGGCATCAGGTCGTGCGCGACCCGGCGGAGGCGGACCTGTACGTGGTCAACACGTGTACGGTGACGCGGGAAGCGGCCCGCAAATCCCGACAGATGGTGCGCCGGCTGGCTCGGCTGAGTCCCAATGCGGCAATTGCCGTCACCGGTTGCCACGCTACGCTGGCGCCTGACGAGATGGCGCGTCTGCCCAATGTCACCTGGGTGGTGAGCAATGACGATAAGGAACGATTGGCGGAACTGGTTTCTCCTCCGGGCGTGGCAAAGACGTCGCCGCTGGGGCACAAACCGGTTTTGCGTCATCTGGGTCCGGGGACGTTGGGGCGCACCCGTGCTTTTGTCAAAGTGCAAGACGGTTGTGACAACCACTGCACTTTTTGCGTGATCACGATTGCCCGCGGCCCCAGTCGCAGCCGACCTGTGAACGAGATCCTCACTGAGGTGCAAGGACTGGTTGAGGTGGGTTACCAGGAAGTGGTGCTCACTGGCGTACATCTCGGCTCGTATGGTCGAGACCTGGGCCAGCCCGGTGGCCTATACCAATTGATTGAGACTCTTTTGGCCCAGACGGACGTCCCGCGCTTGAGGCTGTCTTCACTGGAGCCGTGGGATCTGTCCCCCGAATTTTTCGACCTGTGGGCCGATTCCAGACTATGTCGTCAACTACACGTGCCCTTACAGAGTGGTTGCGATGAAATCCTGCGACGCATGGCTCGTCGTACTACTGCCGCCCGTTTTGCCGAGCTGACCGCTGCTGCCCGGAGGCGTATACCCGGCTTGGCCTTGACCACAGACGTTGTCGTTGGCTTTCCCGGTGAGACTGACGAGGCGTTCGAGGCGAGCTATCGCTTTGTCGAGCAGATGGCTTTCGCTCGCCTGCATGTTTTTGTTTACTCGCCACGACCGGGTACGGCGGCCGCGCGTATGCCAGACCAAGTGCCGGCTAAGGTCAAGGCTGCGCGAGGGCGAGCGATGCGCCAACTGGGTGCTCGGCTCTCGCGTGTCTTTCAGGAGCGTTTTATCGGTTGCACGTTACCCGTGTTGTGGGAAACCTCGAGCAACGATGATGTCTGGCGGGGTCTCAGTGACAATTATTTGACCGTGACCACCTCCTGCACGGCCAACCTGGTCAATCGCATCCTACCGACCCGCATCGTTGGGATGGTAAACCAGGGTTTGCGAGGCGAGGTGATTTTTACAGAGTCGATTTGACAATCAACCATTAGGCGATTATAATAATATGCGATTCTGCGGGCCGCTGGCCCGTTTGCGAGAGGGGTGAGGGAGAGTGACACAGATTGTTATTAAAGATGGCGATTCCTTTGAAGTCGCTATCAAGCTTTTCAAGAAGAAGGTACAGCGTGATCGGGTATTATCCGAGGCGCGTCGTCGTCGCTTTTTTGAAAAGCCAAGTGTCATCCGCAAGCGTAAAAAGGCGGCCAAGCTGCGCAAGAGTCGCCGGCAAACGCGCAAGGCGAGATTCCGGGATTAACGATCAGAAAAGACCCGCCACCGGCGGGGCTTTGCTTATAGTATAGGACGGCTCCCTGTCCACCAAACCGGGGGAGGGTCGGTGTTATGACTCTAAAGCAACGACTGCAAGATGATCTCAAACGCGCTATGCGTGCAAAGGACGCGTTGCGCAAGCGCACACTGCGGCTGGCTCTAGCAGAGATCAAGAACCGAGAAATCGAGGTCAGGGGAGAGTTGAGTGATGCCGACGTGGCTGCCGTCTTACAGAAGGAAGCCAAGCAACGCCGCGAAACGTTGGAAGAACTGACCCAGGTGGATCGGCCCGAGTTGGTTGCCTCAGAGCAGGCAGAACTGGAAGTGTTGAAAGAGTACCTGCCACAACAGCTCGGCCGTGAAGAGATCGCGGATCTGGCGCGCCAGGTCATCGCTGACTTGGGCGCCGAGGGGCCGCGCCAAATGGGCCGAGTGATGGGCGCTTTGATGCCCCAGCTCAAAGGTCAAGCCGACGGAAAGTTGGTCAACCAGGTCGTGCGTGAGCTGTTGAGCAGTTAGCAACTGGGGCAAGTTCCTGTTGACGATCTGTGAGGGAGCCTGCAAGCGCTCCCTCATTGTCTATCATCGGTTTGTGGAGAAAGTCTGGTGAGTGCTGAGCTCGGCAAAAATGCAGATCGTGACACGCGTGGTCGACGGTGGGCCACGGTGCGTCTGGCCCTGGTTGGTCTAGCTTTTGTCCTTGCTTTGACTGCCTTGCTGATCTTCCCGCTTCTGCCTACGGGTCAGGTCACGCTTCAAGCGGGCGATGTGGCCCGTGCGGAGAGCCGTGCGCCGCGCCGCCTGGAGTACGTCAGCCAGATTGAGACTGAGCAGGCGCGCGAACGGGCGGCCGCCGCGGTGGCTGATGTCTATGATCCACCCGAGACCCGTGTAGCGCGCCAGCAAATCGTCCGCGCACAGGAAATTCTGGCCTACGTCACCTCGATACGCCAAGATATCCACGCCACTCCTGAACAGCGCGTTGCCTGGATTCAGGCTATCCCCGACCCCGACCTACAGTTGACACTGACGCCACCTGGAATTCGGCGCATCCTGGACGTGAGTGATGACGAGTGGGACGAGGTGCGTGACGAGGTGGTGCGTGTGCTAGATCAGGCCATGCGCGACAGCATCCGCGAAGATGAGCTAGCTCAGGCACGTGCTGCCGTGCCGATCCTGGTGGACGTGCGACGGATGAATGACGAAGAGATCGCCATCGTCAGTTCGCTCGTCCGTGGCTTGCTCGTCCCTAATACCGTTGTCAACGTGGAGCAGACGGATGCCGCCCGGCAGGAGGCCCGGGACGCTGTTCAGCCGGTCGTGCGCTCTTTTGAGGCTGGTGAGGTTGTCCTGCGCGAAGGGGACAACGTCACCGAGTTGGATCTGGAGGCACTGCAAGCCCTAGGACTGCTGCAACGCGATGTCGGCTGGCGCCAGGTCGGCGGGACGCTGGCGCTGGTTTTGCTGACCACAGCCGTACTCGGCCTGGCGTTACGTCGCTATCAGCCCGACTTGTTGGCCGGGCGCAGTCGTATCGTTGCCCTGGTCGCTCTGTCGTTTGTTGCTTTCGTCTTGCTTGCCAATCTCATGATGCCCGGGCGGGTGGTTCTGTCCTA
>CBFDAD010000087.1:0-6673 GCA_965602705.1 uncultured bacterium | reverse complement strand
AGAAGCAGGAGAGCGTTCACCTGCTGCCCGGTCAATCTTTGCCCGAAGAGTTGGCGCGGGAGGCTTCTCAATTGGGGACATTGGGCGCTTCACTCTTTGTTCCTTTTGCGCAGCACGGTTGGATGGCATTGGGCGAGAAGCGCTCGGGCGATCCCTACACGAGCGACGATTTGGACTACCTGGAAGCGCTGGCGGGTCAGACCAGTCTGGCACTGGAGCGGGTGCATCTTGTTAGTGATCTGGAACGACGGGTGAACGAACTGGATGCGTTGCATTGGATTAGCCAGGCGATCAACTTTTCTGTCGAGGTGGATGATCTGTTGGAGTTGATCTACGCGCAGACCAGTCGACTGTTGGATACCTCTAACTTTTACCTCGCTATGTACGATGAAGCCAAGGGGATGCTTTCTTATGCCTTTTTCGTAGAGGATGGCGAGCGATTCTACCCGGACGACGAATGGCCTTTGGGAGTAGGTTTAATCAGCGAGATTGTTCGTAGCGGTCAGCCGATTTTGACGGATGATTATACGAGCGAATGTTTGCGACGCAATATTCCCCCCGGGGGTAAGGCTGACCGGGCCTGGATGGGGGTGCCACTCAACGCGGGTGACCGGGTGGTTGGCGTCATGCGTGTAGCCAGTTCACAGCTCGGCGTCCGTTATACCAACGAACAACTAAAGGTCTTTTCTGCCATCGCGGACCAGGCGGCGGCGATTATTGACAAGGCGCGGCTGTACAACACGATGCAGGAGCGCACCCGCCAGTTGACCACGCTTAATGAGGTAGGCAGCGCTATCAGTTCGTCACTAGACTTGCAGGCCGTGCTACGCTTGACCACAGAGAAAGCGGTCGAGATTTTGGACGCCGAGGCCGGATCGTTGTTCTTGACTGACCTGGAGACCCAAGAACAGGTCTATCAGGTCGCGGTGGGGCCGACTGCCAGTGATTTGGCTGGGCTGCGTCTACCTCCGGGCACCGGTATCGTGGGGGCGGCGGCACAGACGCAAGAACCGATCATCGTCAACGACGCGCAGCGAGATGATCGTTGGTATTCTGGCCCCGACGAGAGCGCCGGGTTTGTCACGCGCGCCATTTTGGCTGTTCCGCTGGTGAGCAAAGGCAGCGGCATCGGCGTGCTGGAGGTCCTGAACAAAAAAGACGGTACACTTTTTGACGTGCAAGATCAGCGGTTGATGATGGCTTTTGCCTCCCAGGTGGCCGTGGCTATCGAGAACGCCCGCCTGTTTACGCAGACCGACCAAGCCCTGGCCGCGCGTGTGGAGGAACTTTCAATGCTCCAACAGATTGACCACACCCTGAACGCTACCCTGGATTACGAGAAGGTCATTGGGCTTACCCTGGAATGGGCGGTGCGGATAACGGGGGCCGAGGTTGGGGGTGTGGCTACTGTCGATGAAGAGAGTGGAGGACTGCTCATCGTCGCCAGTCGTGGCTATCCGCCAGAGTATGATCAGTATCGGGAGAAACCGTGGCCGATAAGCGAGGGCATCGTGGGACGCGTCGCCAGGACCGGTGAGTTGGTAGTGGTAGACGACGTCACCGTCGACCCTGACTATGTCGTGGCCGTCTCGGGAACCCGGTCGCAGTTGGCCGTGCCTATCCGCATGGGTGACAAAGTCATCGGTGTCATCAACCTGGAGAGCCCCAATGTGGGCGGTTTTCGAGAGGACGATCTGCATTTCGCGACCCGTTTGGCCGACCGTGCCGTGGTGCCGATCGAGAACGCCCGACTTTACGAGCAAATCAAGAAGGCAAATGAAGCCAAATCACAGTTTGTGTCTGTGGTGGCCCATGAACTCAAGATCCCCATGACGTCCATCAAAGGCTATGCGCGCTTGCTGGAACTGGGCAAAGGTCCGATGGATGATACAAAGAGGGGCTTTATTAAGACGATTAACTCCAATGTCGATCGTATGACCAAGATGGTGAGCGACTTGCTGGACATCTCACGCATTGAGACGGGGCGCATGCGGCTTGAGATGGACGAACTGGCTTTAGCCACCGTCATTGATGAGACGTTGGATCCGTTGCTTGGCGAAATCGAGGAAAGAGGTCTGGAACTGAGACTTGGTGTCCCAGAAGGTTTGCCGCTGGTACGGGGGGATCGCACACGGCTGGTTCAGGTGCTGACCAACCTGGTTAGCAACGCCTATAAATACACGCTTAAAGGGTTCATTGAAATCCAGGCCGAGGCGGTCGAGTTGCCGGTTCCTGACAACGGTCATCTGGCCAACTTTGTCCGTTGCTCGGTGCGCGATAGCGGTATCGGCATCTCCGAAGAGGATCAGGAGCGCCTGTTCAAGAGCCAGTTCGTGCGTTTTGAGAATGCGGTAGACGTCGCGTCGGGGCATGGGCTGGGTTTGTGGCTGGTAAATCGCCTGGTGGAGATGCAAGGGGGCGAGATTACCTTTGAGAGCGCGTTGGGGGAGGGGAGCGTCTTTGCTTTCACCGTGCCGGTAGCGGACCGTCAGGCTGTAGACGCCAGCTAAGCGAGTGTATTGCTCGTTAGCTGAATAGGGAAAATCTGAACCCCGGTTTCTGCAGAAACCGGGGTTCGTTTTTTTCTGGCCACGTCTTTTTACAGTGTTTCCAGGTAGCGGCCCAACTCCCACTCGGTCACGCGAATGCGGTAGTCGTCCCACTCGGCTCGCTTGGCGCGGTCAAAAGCCTGATAGACGTGCTCTCCCAAGGCGTCGCGGATCACCTGATCGGCGGCCAATTCTTTGAGGGCCTGGCCCAACGTGCCGGGCAACACACCGATGGACCGTTCGCGCAGGTCGTCCTCGTCAAAATCATATACGTCTTCGTTCACCGGTGGTGGAGGGGTCAACTCTTTTTCAATGCCGTCCATACCGGCGGCCAGCATCACTGCGAAGGCCAGGTAGGGGTTGCAGCTTGGGTCTGGGCAGCGTAATTCGGCCCGCGAAGCGCTTTCGCGACCCGTCAGAGGGCTCGGGATGCGAATGAGCGCCGAGCGGTTAATTTGCGCCCAGCAGATATAGGCCGGCGCTTCGTAACCGGGCACCAGGCGCTTGTAGGAGTTGACCGTAGGCGCGACGATGGCTGCCAACGCCCGCGCGTGCTGCAACTGGCCGGCGATGAAACTGTAGGCCAGTTTTGATAGCTTGTAGTCGTCGTCGGGGTCGTAGAACAGGTTATGTCCTGCCGCGTCAAAGATGCTCTGATGAGTATGCATCCCGGAGCCGCTGATGCCAAAGATGGGCTTGGGCATAAAGGTGGCGTACACACCGTGAGTGGCGGCGATGGCTTTGACGACGTATTTAAAAGTCATCGCATTATCGGCGCTGGTCAGTGCGTCAGCATAGTGAAAGTCTATTTCGTGTTGACCCGCCGCGACCTCGTGATGGCTGGCCTCGACTTCCATGCCCATCGCTTCCAGCGCCAGGATGATGTCGCTGCGCACCCGTTGCGCTTCGTCCCGGGGCGAAAAGTCAAAGTATCCGCCTACGTCGTGAGGAACCGGTTGCGTGGGGAATTCGCCGTCCTTCTTGAAAAGAAAGAACTCCAGTTCGGGGCCGGTATTGAAAAGGTAGCCCCGTTCATGGGCGCGCGCCAGGACACGGCGCAACACGGTGCGTGGGTCGCCGGCAAAGGGGGAGCCGTCGGGCCGGAACAGGTCGCAGATGATGCGGGCGCGCCGGCGTTCGGGGGCGCTCCAGGGCAAGACGCGATAAGTGTCAGGGTCGGGCCGGAGCACCATATCGCTCTCGTAGATACGCGCAAAGCCCTGAATCGAAGAGCCATCGAACCAGGCACCGCGTTCCAGCGCTTCTTCCAGGCGTCCGATGGGGATGGTGACGCTCTTGATGGTGCCGAGAATGTCGGTAAATTGCAGGTTGATAAAATGGACTTTATCAGCCTGGGCTTGTTTCAATACGTCTTGATGATCCATGATGTATTCCTCCAGTTAGTATAAAGCTCAGTTCAAAGAATAGGTGTCAACAACTGCCACCCGCTCTGGCCGATAATCGCTGTAATTATGGCCGCGCTCGCGTTGCCTAAAAAGCGCGCCAGGTCAGGATGTAGCCAGCGTCGCGTCCAGGCGCGAACCGCAGCGCCGGTCAGGGCCCCCACCGTTCCCAGGGGAATCAGCCACAGGTCAATCCAGCCGGTCGGCAAGCCGCGTCGCAGGGCAGCGAGGTCGTGTAACACCAGCATCGCCAGTCCGGTCAGTGTGCCGATGACCAGGCTGAACGCCAGCGGGCTTTTGCCGGCTGGCTCCATCTCGTCGGCGGCGGCGAAAGCGATGGCGCCAATAAAGGCCGCCCAGGCGGCCGTGTGTTCACTAGCGCCATAAACCAGGGCCGCCAGGGCGGGCGGCCCCCAAATGGCGACGACCCTCAATCCGTTGTGGGGCGTCTCCTGGCTGGCGAAGCCACGCCAGGTCAGGCCAAAATATGCCATCAGGACGGCCGCGGCCAACAGGCCCCAGGTCCAGCCGCCGCCGCCAAAGATCAGGCCGCCTGAAATGGCCAGAACCAATGTCCCATCGAGGGTCAAGCATCCCAGAGTCTGTCCAAGGGCACCTAGCAATAAATGGCCTATCAAGCCGACGATTAGACGGGTTGCGGACACGGTCCTGCTCCTCTTCAGGGGTTTGTAAAACGGTTGGTGATGGGCAGTCGCCGGTCCTTGCCGAACGCGCGCAGCGTAATCTTGACCCCCGGGAGCGCCTGGCGTCGTTTGTATTCGTTGCGATCCACCATCTGGGTCACGTTGCGCACCAGCGCTGCGTCAAAGCCTAGCGCGACGATCTCGGATAGCGAGCGGTCTTCTTCCACGTAGGCCTGCAAGATGGGGTCTAACACCTCATAGGGGGGCAGGCTGTCCGTGTCCTTTTGATCGGGGCGGAGTTCGGCCGTCGGCGGGCGGGTCAGCACCCGTTCTGGGATGACCGGGGCCGTTGCGTTTGCGTTCCGCCAGCGGGACAGCGCGTAGACCAGCGTCTTGGGTACGTCCTTGATCACGGCAAAGCCACCGGCCATGTCACCGTAGAGCGTCGTATAGCCGACGCTCATCTCGCTTTTGTTACCCGTGGTCAGTACCAGCCAGCCGAACTTGTTGGAGAGGGCCATCAGCAGGTTGCCCCGGATGCGCGCCTGGATGTTTTCTTCGGTCGCGTCGGGTTCTTGTCTGGCAAAGGGCTCAGCCAGTGTCTCCAGATAAGCCTGAAAAGCTGGCTCGATGGCGATGACCATAAAGTTGATCCCCAGGTTGCCGGCCAGTTGCGCGGCGTCCGTCCGGCTGATCTCGGCTGAGTAGCGGGAGGGCATGGTCACGCCGGTCACGTTCTCCGGCCCGAGGGCGTCGGCGGCGATACAGGCGACCAGCGCCGAGTCTATCCCACCCGACAGGCCGATGACGGCCTTTTTGAAGCCGTTCTTGCGCACATAGTCGTGCGTCCCCAGGGTCAGCGCCTGGTAGATTTCCTCCAGATGTGGCAGCGGCTCAGCGATGGGCGAAGCGCTTAGCGCGGGTCGGAATCCCTCTTGGTCAGAACCGACCCCGGCGACCGGCGTTGGCGGCGCCAGGCTGGTGCGTCTCACGTTAGCCTCGACTGGATACGGAGCGGCTGAGCGGAAGCCCTTGCGCTGCCGGGGGTCGTGCAGCCGCTGGCGAAAGACGCCAGCCACGTCCAAATCGGTGACAACCAGGTCCTCTTGGAACTGGGCACCCCGGGCGACCAGCTCCCCGCGCGCGTCAAAGATGACGCTGCCGCCATCAAAGACCAGCTCGTCCTGGCCGCCCACCAGGTTGCAGAAGGCGACAATGGCGACGTTATCGTCGGCCCGCGTCGCCAGCATGCGCTCCCGGGAAGCCCCCTTGCCCGCATAGTAGGGCGAGGCCGAGATGTTGACCAGCACCTGGGCGCCGGCCAGCGCCTGGGCCTCGGGCGGGCCGCTAGGGTACCAGATGTCCTCGCACACGCTGACGCCAAAAACAGCCCCGCCCAGTTCAAAGGTCAGGTTGGCGTCGCCGGCGCGAAAGTAGCGGTCCTCGTCAAAGACGCCATAGGTGGGCAGGTAGTGCTTGCGGTAGACGCCACACAGGGTACCGTTGTGCAGGATCGCCGCTGCGTTGTAGAGGTCCTCCTGGGCGTCGGCAAAGCCGACGATGGCGGTGAGGCCCGTCGTGGCGACGGCGATCTCGTCCAACGCGTGCTGGTTAGCGACGATGAAATCTGGTTTGAGAAGCAAGTCCTCGGGCGGATAGCCGGTGATCGCCATTTCTGGGAAGACCACCAGGTCCGTGCCCAGCGTCCGGGCCTGCTCGATAAAGGCGATGATCTTGCGGGCGTTGCCCGTCACGTCCCCCACCGTGGTGTTTATCTGGGCCAACGCAATACGTAGGGGGGGGCCTTGAGACAAGTTCATGGTCTCTGCACCTCAACTTTGCGATAGACTTGCCGTGGGTCACACGGCTCGCCGTCTACGGTCAAGAGCCTGTCCACGCTGATACCAAAGAGCCGCTCGTTCCGGGCCAGGTAGGGCTGAATGAGCGCCCAATCAGCGTTGGAGAGGGAAGCGAATTGACCGCCGTTGAGCTGGTCTGGTGTCACTTTGCGGTGGGGGTCTCTGAGGTAGATGGCGCCACCCGAGGCCAGAGAGAACAGGTTGCCGCCGGGATAAGG
>CBFDAD010000086.1:0-6708 GCA_965602705.1 uncultured bacterium | reverse complement strand
GTCGTGTCTGGCGCGGTCGCTTGGACTCGTGCCGCCTGGGCACGCGCGAGCGCCACGTGCTGGGCGTGCAACGGGATCAGAACGACGTCCTCAGTTGGCTCATCCCGGATCTATACCGCCAGTACTTGCGCGGTGGCGACAACGGCGAAATGCGACAGGTGCTCTATCATAACGCCATAGACATCCTATCGCTGGTCGTCCTGGCCGAACGACTGTGCCGGTTGTTTGCCGATCCTTTAGCCGACGACATAGACCCCCGCGAACAGGCTGCCCTGGCACGTTGGCTCCAGGCCCTTGACCTGCCCACCCAGGCCGAGGCAGCCTATCGAGCAGCTCTCGACGGCGTGTTGCCTCCGACGGTGCAACGCGCCAGCCTGCAGTATCTGGCCCTCCTGCTCAAACGGCAAGATCGACGCGCCGAAGCTGCCCCGCTGTGGATGCAATGGGCACTGGAAGACGAAAGCAACGTCGAGGCCCAAGTCGAACTGGCCAAGTTTTACGAATGGCATCAGGTGGATCTTAAAAAGGCGTTGGCCTGGACGGAACAGGCGCTAGGCGTCGTCGCCAAGTGGCCTCGTGGTCTCCGTCGCGAGGAAGCTGCAGCGACTTTGAACCACCGCCGCGCGCGTTTGAAGCGAAAAATCGACAAATCCTTGTCAAATAGATAGTCGGTGGGGTATAATTCACCTGCAAAAAAGTGAGGAGTACAAAAGGCAAAAAAATCATGATGCGATATGACCGTTTCACGGAGCGCGCGCAGGACGCTGCGCAGCGTGCCTATGAAATTCTACAACGGTACGGCCACAACCAGGTCGATACCGAACACATCCTGCTGGCGCTGTTAGAACAACCCGAGGGCGTCATCAGCGGCATTGTTGAAGGCCTGGGCGCTGACGTCCAGGCGATTCGCGACAAGCTCGACAGTGTGCTCAAATCCAGCCCACGCGCCAACGTTTATGGCAGCGGTGCGGGGCAACAGGTCTTTATCACCCCCCGGGTCAAGCGGGTGCTCGACCTGTCGCAGCAGGAAGCCAACCGGCTCAAGGACGAATACATCTCCACCGAGCATCTCTTTTTGGCCGTCGCCAGCGAACGCAACACCCCCGCGGCCCGCATTCTGGCCGAGAGTGGTGTCACCAAGGACCGCATCTACGACGCCATCAAAGATATGCGGGGCGGCCAACGTGTGACCGATCCCCAGGCCGAGTCTCGTTATCGCACGCTGGAAAAGTTTTCCCGCGACCTGACCCAGCTTGCCCGTCATGGCAAACTCGATCCGGTCATTGGTCGGGACGGTGAGATCTTGCGCGTGATCCAGGTGCTTTCGCGCCGGACCAAGAACAACCCTGTGCTCATTGGCGAGGCGGGCGTCGGCAAGACGGCCATCATCGAGGGTTTGGCGCTCCAAATCGCCACCAACGATGTGCCGGAAATCCTGATGGGCAAACGCATCGTCTCGCTGGACCTGGGAGCCATGATCGCCGGCAGCCGTTTCCGGGGGGACTTTGAAGAGCGACTCAAGAGCGCCATCGAGGAAATCCAACGCTCTCAAGGCGAGATCATTTTGTTCATCGACGAGCTACACAACGTAGTCGGCGCCGGGTCGGCCAGTGGCGCGATGGACGCCAGCAACATGATGAAACCGGCTCTGGCGCGAGGCGAATTACAATGTATCGGCGCCACGACGCTGGATGAATACCGCCAGTATATCGAGCGAGACTCGGCGCTGGAGCGCCGTTTTGCGCCCATCTTTGTCGAAGAGCCTAACGTCGAAGAGACAATCGAGATGCTGCGCGGCCTCCGCGATCGCTACGAAGCGCACCACAAAGTCACCTTTAGCGACGAAGCACTGGTGGCCGCGGCCAAGCTCTCTAACCGCTACGTCACTGAGCGCCATCTGCCCGACAAGGCGATTGACCTGGTAGACGAGGCAGCCGCCAAATTGAGGGTGGCGCTCTATACCCTGCCGAGCGAGCTCAAAGAGCTAAAGAAAGAGGTCGATCGCCTGCGGGCCGAGGAAGAGGCAGCCGGCGTCGCCCGTGACTACGAGCGGGCCGCTGAATTCAAGACCCACCGTCTGCGCCTGGAAACCGAATTCGGCGCCAAGCGCGAAAAGTGGCAGGCCGAACACAAGTTGGACGAAGTAGTAGATGAGGACGACATCGCCGAGGTGGTTGCAAATTGGACCGGCATCCCGGTAGCCCAGATGATGGAGACCGAGGCGGAAAAGCTGCTGCGGATGGAAGAGGCGTTACACGAGCGCATCGTCGGCCAAAACGACGCCATTACGGCGCTCTCGGACGCCATTCGCCGCGCCCGGTCCGGCCTGAAGGATCCCAAGCGCCCCATCGGCAGCTTTATCTTTCTCGGCTCCTCGGGCGTGGGCAAGACCGAGATGGCCAAAGCGTTGGCCTGGTTCATGTTTGACGACGAAGACGCGTTGCTGCAAATCGACATGGGCGAATACCAGGAACAACACACCGCCAGCCGGCTCTTTGGCGCACCCCCCGGGTACGTGGGCTATGACGAAGGTGGCCAATTGACGGAGGCAGTGCGCCGTCGACCTTACCGCGTCATCCTCTTTGACGAGATCGAAAAGGCCCACCCCGACGTCTGGAACGCCCTGCTGCAAATCCTGGAAGACGGGCGTATGACGGACGGCCAGGGGCGCACCGTGGACTTTCGCAACGCCGTGATCATCATGACCAGCAACCTGGGCACCCAATACGCGCACAAGGGCGGTGCGTTGGGCTTTGTCAGCGGTCGCGGGGACGAGGCCCACGACGAGCGCGAGTCCCACCGCGAGATCGAGCAAGCACTCAAAAAGGCTTTCCGGCCCGAGTTCCTCAACCGGGTGGACGAGATCATTATCTTCTCCCGGCTCACCATGGAGCAGGTGAAGCAAATCGTGGACCTGCAGATGCGTGAGATCAGCGAGCGTTTGCAGGAACACGGTGTGTACATCGAGTTAACCGATCCGGCCCGCAAATGGCTGGCAAAGGAAGGTTTTGATCCGCAGTTTGGTGCACGTCCCCTGCGCCGGGCGCTGCAACGCCACGTTGAGAGCCCGCTGAGCGTCCAGTTGCTGCGGGGCGAGTTCCACAGCGGTGATGGCGTCATCGTGGACGCTGACGAGGAACAAGGCATCGTCTTTAAACACAAAGCGATCGAGGTGCAGGTCGAGACCGCTGAGCCGGCTGAGACCACTGCCTGAACAACCGGGGACGCACGCGACGTGACGCCGACGAGAGATGATGCCATCACCTTCGTCGGCGTCTCTGTGTACCCACAGGGCCGTCCCTCCCCGGCGATCCAACCCGACGGGCCGCAGATCCCTCGCCCGCGCGCCTATATCCAGCCCTGCCCTCAAGCGGCTTGCTTCACGCGCATCGACCAGGGTCAGAAAAGAGAGCAGTTTTGACAACGGGGATAATCTTTGACATCAAAAAATTCTCTATTCACGACGGGCCGGGTATCCGCACCACGATTTTCTTCAAAGGCTGTCCTCTGAGTTGCTGGTGGTGCCACAACCCTGAGAGCCAGGCCCTGCAGCCGGAAATGGTGTTCCGGGCCAACCGCTGTATAAGCTGCGGGGCGTGTCTGGAAGTCTGCCCCCAGGGTGCCGTCTCTCAGGACGGAAAAGTTATTTCCACCGACAGGGCCAAGTGCACGCTGTGCGGAGATTGTGTCGCCGTCTGTTACGCCGAAGCGCGCGAGATGGTCGGCCAGGAAATGAGCGTGGCCCAAGTGATGTCCGAAATCGAACGCGACGTCGTCTTTTACGACGAGTCCGGCGGTGGGGTGACCTTTTCTGGCGGGGAACCCCTGATGCAGCACGACTTGCTACTGGCGCTGCTACAGGCCTGCCAGGAACGCGAAATTCACACCGCCTTGGACACCTGCGGTTTTGCGACCTGGGAAACCCTGGATAGCATCCGGGGATACGTGGATCTGTTTCTGTACGATCTCAAGTTGATGGATGATGCCAAACATCAGAAATTCGTCGGTGCGCCCAGCGAGCTGATCTTGAGCAATTTGCAGGCGCTCTCGGGACACGGGCATGACATTTTCCTGCGCGTACCCATCATTCCCGGCATCACCGACGGCGACGAGAACATCCGCCAAATAGGAACGTTTGCGGCCGCTTTGCCGCATCTGAACCGGGTGGACATCCTGCCTTACCATCACACGGCCGTCGAAAAATACGAGAGGTTGCACGAGGTCTACCAGTTGCCCGAGATCCGTCCCCCTTCAGAGCGGCACATGGCCGAAATTGCACAAATTCTGCGCGGATTTGGTTTGCAAGTGAAAATAGGAGGTTGAACCCGTGTCTATGAGTCCAAGAGTTGCCCGGCTGAGACAACAGAGCCTCGATGCCAGACCCACCCTCTCGACCGAGCGCGCCGAATTGTTGACCGCATTCTACCAGCAAGACCACGGGCTGATGTCCGCACCTGTGCGCCGCGCCCTGGCCTTCCAGTACTTGATGGAACACAAAGCCATCTGCATCAACCCTGGCGAACTGATCGTCGGTGAAAAAGGCCCTGTGCCCAAAGCAGCGCCGACCTACCCCGAACTATGCTGCCACACGCTGCAAGACCTGGATATACTCGACGCGCGGGAGAAAATCTCTTTCGCCGTCAGCAAGGAGGCCCGGCAGGTGTATCAGGAAACCGTCATCCCCTTCTGGCGAGGTAAATCTATGCGCGACCTCATATTCCAGGAGATGACGGAAGAATGGAAGGCTGCGTACGAGAGCGGCGTCTTTACCGAGTTCATGGAACAGAGATCACCCGGGCACACCGTTTTAGACCACAAAATATACCATAAAGGGTTGCTTGACTTTAAGGCCGCTATCGAAAAAAGCGTGGCAAGCCTGGATTATCTGAACGACGCCTCGGCCTACGACAAGCAGGAGGAACTCAAGGCCATGCGCATCTGCGCCGACGCTCTGATCCGCTTTGCCGAACGCCACGCCGAGCGGGCGCGGGAGTTGGTGCGGCAAGAGACGGACCCCCAGCGAAAGCAGGAATTGGAACGCATCGCCGAGGTTTGTTCGCACGTGCCGGCGCACGCCCCCCGCGATTTCTGGGAGGCCCTGCAATATTACTGGTTCGTCCATCTCGGCGTGACCACGGAGCTGAACCCCTGGGATGCCTTCTGCCCCGGACATCTGGACCAACATTTGGCCCCCTTTTACCAAAAGGGACTGCAAGAGGGGGTGCTCACCCGCGAACAAGCCACAGAGTTGCTGCAATGCTTCTGGATTAAATTCAACAACCAGCCCGCGCCCCCCAAGGTGGGGGTCACTGCGGCCGAGAGCAGCACGTATACCGACTTTGCCCAGATCAACACCGGCGGCGTCAAGGAAGACGGCTCCGACGCCATCAATGAGGTCACCTACCTGATCTTGGACGTGATAGAGGAGATGCGCTTGCTGCAGCCCAGTTCCAGCATTCAAGTCAGCAAAAAGAGCCCTGACAGGTTCGTCAAACGGGCCGTTCGCATCATTCGCACCGGCTTTGGCCAGCCTTCGGTGTTTAACACCGACCTGATCGTGCAAGAACTGGTCAGGCAAGGCAAGTCCCTCGTCGATGCGCGACAAGGCGGTTCCAGTGGCTGCGTGGAAGTCGGCGCTTTTGGCAAGGAGAACTATAACCTGACGGGCTACTTTAACATGCCCAAAGTGCTCGAGATCACCCTGAATAATGGGGTTGACCCCCGCACGGGTCGCAGAATTGGGCTGGAAACGGGAGACTCTACGCAATTCAAGACCTTTGAGGAGTTTTTCGCGGCCTATGAAAAACAGTTGAACTACTTTGTCGAGATCAAGGTGCAAGGCAACAACGTCATCGAAAGGCTGTACGCCAACTACATGCCTGCGCCGTTCCTCTCACTGCTGATCGACGATTGTATCGCCAGGGGCAAAGACTACCATAACGGTGGCGCGCGCTATAACACGACCTACATCCAGGGGGTGGGCGTTGGCACGATGACCGATGTGCTGACCGCCATCAAATATCACGTCTTTGACCACCAGACCTTGACCATGGCGGAATTGCTGACCACCCTGCGCGACGACTTTGTGGACCACGAGCGGGTGCGCCAGATGCTGTTGAACAAGACGCCCAAGTACGGGAACGACGACGACTATGCGGACGACGTGATGGTGGCCGTTTTTGAGGCCTATTTCAATGCCATCGACGGTCGCCCGAACACCAAAGGGGGCACCAACCACATCAATCTGCTGCCGACGACGGTGCACGTCTACTTTGGCTCGGTGATCGGCGCCACGCCCGACGGACGCAAGGCCTGGGCGCCCCTCTCCGAAGGCATTTCGCCTGTGCAGGGCGCGGACCGGCGTGGCCCGACGGCGGTGATCAAGTCGGTGGCCAAGATGGACCACGCCCGCACCGGCGGCACGCTGCTCAACCAAAAGTTCACCCCCCAGTTGCTTCGTGACGAGGCCGGCACGGAAAAGTTGGTTCAACTCATACGCACTTTTTTCAGACTGGACGGTCACCACGTTCAGTTCAACGTCGTGGATGCGGCCACGCTGCGCGCCGCGCAGGCGCATCCTGAGCAGTACCGTGACCTGATCGTGCGCGTGGCGGGCTACAGTGACTACGTTTGCGATCTGAGCCCGGCGTTACAGGTCGAGATCATCGCCCGCACCGAGCACCAATCTTTCTAAGAGCGTATTCAAAA
>CBFDAD010000085.1:0-6817 GCA_965602705.1 uncultured bacterium | reverse complement strand
GGCAGGTAGGCTTTCACGGTCACCGAAGCCTGGGTTGTGCTTTGCCCGTCCCCTTGTGGCTCAAAGGCCACGCCGTCGGGCGCGAACCGGCTGAGCACTTCAGCCACGGCCTCGGCTGCCTCGGCATCTACGTCTAAGCTAACTTGAATCCATTTCATAGTGATAAAATTAAAAAAGGAGCTGGAGACAGGGTGCGTCGCTCTCTGCCTCTAGCTCCAGCTTGTGTCGAAATCTACAGACTGAACACATCCCGCAGGCGATCCATAAAGCCTCGTTCTTGCTGCGGGATCACCTCTTTGCCCAAGGTTTGGCCCAGTTCTTGAAAGAGATCGCGCTGCTCGTCCGTCAGGCCTGTGGGCACCACAACCTGAACGACGATCAACTGATCCCCCCGGCCATTACGCCTCAGGTGGGGCACGCCGCGTCCCCGCAAGCGAAACACACGACCGGTCTGTGTGCCGGCGGGGATCGCAATGGTCTCTTCGCCGTCCAAGGTGGGGATGGTCACCTTGTCTCCCAGGGCAGCTTGCGCGACGTTGATGGCCAGCTCAAGCACGGTATCGTCACCATTGCGACGAAAAATAGGATGGGGTTGTACGTGCAGCAACACATAGAGATTGCCCGGCGGGCCACCTCGGATGCCAGGCTCGCCTTCGCCGGCCAACCTGATCCGTGCGCCGTCATTCACCCCTGCCGGTATCTTGACGGTGATGGTTCTGGTTGTGCGGACCTGTCTGTTGCCACGGCAGCGGCTGCAAGGCATCGGTATCGTCTCGCCTTCGCCACGACAGGTGGGGCAGGTGACGACATTGACAAAAGAGCCCAGGATGGACTGTTGCACGTGACGCAATTCACCGGTGCCTTTGCACTGTGAACAGCGCACGGGCGTCGTGCCCGGCTCGGCGCCCGAACCGTTACAGACCGGGCAGGTCTCCATCCGGTAGACCTCTAGCTCTTTTTCGCAGCCCAAGACTGCTTCTACAAAGCTGATTTTAAGATCATACTGCAGGTCGTCACCGCGTCGTGGGCCGCGCCGGCGCGTGCGCGTACGCATCCCGAACCCAAACATCTCCTCAAAGATGTCGCTGATGCCATAGCCAAAGCCGTTATAGCCGACGTTGCCTTCTACCCCGGCGTGGCCAAAGCGATCGTACGCGCGGCGCTTCTCGGCGTTCGACAGTACCTCGTACGCTTCATTGATCTCTTTAAAGCGCTCTTCAGCGTCCGGATCCTTGTTGACGTCAGGATGGTACTTGCGCGCCAGGCGGCGGTAGGATTTTTTGAGTTCGTCGGTATCGGCCGTGCGTGGGACGCCCAAAACCGCGTAATAATCGCGCTTATTGCTCATAGCAACTGCAACTTGTCAGGTGGCAGGATGGTTTATGTTTCACTGAACTCACCTTCGATGACATCCTCGTCTGTACCGGTAGGGCCTGTTTCTGAGCCGCCTTCCTCGGGTGGTGGCGGGGCCGCGCCGGGCTGCTCGTACATTGACGCGCCCAGCTCCTGAATCGCGCCGCTCAGCTCGGCAGTGGCTTGACGGATGGTGTTGATGTCCTCCCCTTCCAATGCCTTCTTGACCGCTTCGATCTTGACTTCGACCTTGCGCTTGGCTTCCTCGGGTACCTTGTCGCCCTGCTCTTTCATCAGCTTCTCAGCAGAATAGATGGCCGAATCGGCCATGTTGCGCGTCTCGACAGCCTCTTTGCGCTTCAGGTCCTGTTCACGGGACTGCTCGGCTTCGCTCACCATATGCTCAATCTCGGCATCGGACAAGCCGCTCGAGGGGATAATGCGCATACTCTGCTCACGGCCGGTGGCCTTGTCCTGCGCTGTCACGTGCAAGATGCCGTCGGCGTCGATGTCAAACGTCACTTCAATCTGCGGGATGCCGCGCGGTGCGGGCGGAACGCCATCGAGGATGAACTTGCCCAGGCTTTTGTTGTCGGCGGCCATAGGACGCTCACCCTGGACCACGTGGATTTCCACCTGAGTCTGGCCGTCGGCCGCAGTTGAAAAGATCTGGCCCTTGTTGGTGGGGATGGTGGTGTTGCGCGTGATGAGGCTGGTCGCTACGCCGCCCAAAGTTTCGATGCTAAGCGTCAGTGGCGTGACGTCGAGCAGCAGCACATCCTTGACGTCGCCACCCAGCACGCCTGCCTGGATCGCCGCACCCACGCCGACGACCTCGTCGGGATTGACGCCCTTGTGAGGCTCTCTACGGAAGAACTTTTTGACCGCTTCTTGTACCGCAGGCATGCGCGTCTGGCCGCCGACCAGGATCACCTGGTCAATATCCGCGGGGCTCAGGTTGGCGTCGGTCAGCGCTTGCCTGCAGGGTCCAATGGAACGGCCAACGAGGTCTTCGGTCAGTTGCTCTAGTTTGGCTCGGGTGAAAGTCATGGTCAGGTGTTTGGGTCCGCTGGCGTCGGCAGTAATGAAGGGCAGGTTAATCTCGGTCTGCATCACTGTCGAAAGCTCGATCTTGGCCTTCTCCGCGGCTTCTTTGAGCCGTTGCAAGGCCTGGCGGTCCGAGCGCAGGTCGATGCCTTGTTCGCGCTTGAACTCGTCAGCGACCCAGTCAATGATGCGCTGGTCAAAGTCGTCGCCGCCGAGAAAGGTGTCGCCATTGGTGCTCTTGACCTCAAAGACGCCTTCACCCACGTCGAGGATGCTGATGTCAAAGGTGCCGCCGCCCAGGTCGTAAACGGCGATGGTCTCATCCTTTTTCTCACCCAGTCCGTAGGCCAATGATGAGGCCGTGGGTTCGTTGATGATGCGTAGCACTTCCAGCCCGGCGATTTTACCGGCGTCTTTGGTCGCCTGTCGCTGACTGTCATTAAAATAAGCCGGCACAGTGATGACCGCCTGCGTGACCTCTTCACCTAGGTATGCCTCGGCATCAGCCTTGACTTTTTGCAGGATCATGGCCGATATCTCGGGGGGTGAGTATTCTTTGTCACCCATCTTGACCCGCACGTCGCCGTTGGGCGCCTCGGTGACCTGGTAGGGGACGAGCCCGTGTGCCCGCTGCACCTGTGCGTCGCTGAACTTGCGCCCCATGAAGCGTTTGACAGAGGAGATGGTGTTTTCCGGGTTGACGACCGCCTGCCGCCGCGCAACCTGACCCACCATTCGCTCTCCGCTTTTCGGATTGGTGGCGACGACGGAGGGGAAAAGTCGCCCGCCTTCAGCGCTGGGGATAACGGTTGGCTCACCGCCCTCCATCACGGCCACGACTGAGTTCGTTGTGCCGAGGTCAATACCGATGATCTTGCTCATAATGACTGACTCCTTGTGTGATTGATGCCTGTGCGACTTATTTGGCGACGCGCACCGTTGCCGGACATAGTGTGCGCTTACCTAACTTGTACCCCTTTTGTACAGCAGCGATAATCTGACCCTCATCATAGTCCTCGTTCTCTTCGTAGGTCACTGCCTCGTGGATAAAGGGGTCAAAGGGCTGCCCTGGCTCGGCCTCGATTGGCACGACGCACATATTCTCCAGCACCATCTGCAGCTTGCGCTGGATAAGCAGGATACCCTCAACCCAGGGTTGATCTGCCTGGTCGCTAGGAATGGCCTTCAATGCCCGTTCCATATCGTCGAGGATGGGCAATATCTGCAACAACACGTTGGCCTGGGCCATTTGCCGTAACTCGGCCCGTTCATTTTCCTGGCGTTTCTTATAGTTTTGAAAGGCGGCTCGCTCGCGTCTCAAGTCGTCCAGATACTCGTCCGCCTGGGCTTGGGCCGCTTCGAGTTGTTGGCTTAACGCCGTCAACTCGTCGATTTCTTCTTCTTCCTCTTCCTCTGGTTCCGGCAGCTCTTCCTCTTCCAGCTCTTCTGCGACGATTTCGCCCTCTATCACTTCGGTGGTTGTCTCGACGTCAGCCTCAGTCTTGTCGCCATTCTCGGGAAGGGTTTCTTCTACCTGTACCTCTTCCTCGGATTTCAATGTATGATCTTGCGTCACTCGTCGTTACCTCCCAACACCTGCTACGGGTGCTCGTTGTTTTCAGTACGTGTACATTTCATAGACCAGGTCGCTCATTAGCTCAGCTACAAAGCGCACGGTCGAGATGGCGCGACCATAGGACATGCGGATGGGCCCCAGCACGCCGAGCGCGCCGGTGGCGAAGCCGGGTACGCCGTAACGGGCCAGCACCATGCTACACTTGCTCAGTTCCTCCCAGCGCCCTTCTCCGCCGATGATGACCTGGACCCCGCCGACCGATGGGTTGAGTGTCTCGGCCAAAAAGTTGTCCAAAAAGCTCCGCTCTTCGAGTAGGCGCAACGCGCCCTGGCTGCTCTCGGCGCCCATGAATTCAGGCTGGCTGAGCATTTCGCTCAGCCCGTCACGGTAAATCTCACCGGTCATACGGGTGTCGGAACGCTCCATCATCTCCAGCACCAGGTCACAGATTTCAGCCTCAAAGGTGGGCAGACCTTGCACCCGAGCACGGATTTCGAACACACCCATACCAGAGCAGAGCTGGTTGATGCGATCGGTCGTCTGACTTAGCTCCGCCTGGGTCAAAGGCTCTGCCAAAGTCAGCATTTGCTGTTGGACGTTGCCGCCTTGCAAGACGAGGATGAGCAACACCAACCTGCCTTGGGTCGAAATCAGTTCGATGTGCTTGAAAAGCGATTGTTCGGCCTGGGGCGCTGTCACTAACGAGGCGCTGCGGGCCTTCTGTGATAGCGTAGTGGCCGCCAGGCGCATCCACTGGCTTAAATCCAGACGCGCTTGATGAAACTGGTGGGTGATCAGGCGCTGCTCGGCCGCCGGCAGCGTCACTTCGCCCAGCAGCCGCTCGACGAAGAAGCGATAGCCCATGTCAGTGGGCACGCGCCCGGCTGACGTGTGCGGGTGTGTAAGATAACCCAACTCTTCCAAGCGGGCCATCTCGTTACGCACAGTGGCTGAGCTGACGCCCAGGTCGTATTGCTGCAAGAGCATGCGAGAGCTGATCGGGTTGGCCTGGGCCACGTGCTCACGAATCACGAGGCTCAGAATCGTTTGTTGGCGTGGCGATAAGTCGGACATAGCGTACCCTATCATAAATTTAGCACTCTTGGCTTTAGAGTGCTAATGTATCGAATAGAATGATACCACGGAGAAAGGGAACTGTCAAGATGTACCTCAGCCAGAAACCTAAACAGTGGGGCTGGTCGATGCAACCACGCCTACGGCTTGCTCCTCTCCGACTATATAGCCGTCCAACCCAGCGCGACTTATCACCTGAGCGCCTGGTTACGGGGCGGACTTGACGCGGCGACAGCCGAGGGGCTCGCCGTGGATAATCCCAATCTTCATCACTCTGGTCAGTGATTCAGCCCCTTCCACTGCGGACGATGACGCGACCTGCTTCCAAACCGCCGCTGACGTGACCGCCATGAGTGTGGTGGCTTCAGAACCACTGACTCACTGAAGAACGCTGAAGGCATTGAGTTCGTCCCGAATGTGGTATAATCCGGCAGCCCTGAAACGAGAAGACTGTTTTGTGGCCTCAAGAGCAGAGAGGAGAAAATTGTGCGTATGACGCCCCCAACACGTGGACAATACAAGGCCATTGTTCTCGCCGCCGGACCAGGAGAGCGCGAGGGTGGGCCTTATTTCAAAGTGCTCGAATCCTTGGGCGAGAAGAAAATCATCGACTATGTCATCGAAATGGGCTTGCGCTTCGTCACCCCCGACGACATGTACGTGGTGGTCGGTTACAAACGGGAGCAGGTACAGGCTCACCTGGGGGATGCTTTTCATTACGTGGTGCAGGGAGAACTGCTGGGCACCGGCCACGCCGTTCTGCAAGTCGCCACGCAGCTCTCCGATTACCACGGGGACTTGGTGATTTTGTACGGTGACACGCCTCTCTTCCGTCCGTCTTCTATCCTGGGGATGCTCACCCGTCACCGGCTGAAGCAGGCCGATTTGACCGTCCTCACGGCAGTTGTGGATGAGCCTTTGCCTTACGGGCGTGTCATCCGCGATGCCAGCGGGCGCATCGTGGATATCATCGAAGCGGACGCGGCCTCGGCTGAGGTGCGCGAGTGCCGGGAACTCAACGTCGGCGCTTACGTGGTGCGCGCCGATGCGCTCTTTGCTAACTTGCGCCGGCTGCAGCGGAGTGGCGAAGCGCTGCTCCTGACTGACTTGATCCACCGCTTTACCCGCGTGGGCAATCGCATCGTCAGTTATCGCTGTTACGATCCCGATGAGATTCTGGGTATCAACACCCCTGCTGACCTGGAACAAGCGGAGTTCATCCTGCAAAAGCGCTATTTTCGCCCGTTGCGCTCTGAGGAGAAGCAGGAGATTCGCTTTGGCACGGGTGGCTGGCGGGCCGTCATTGGCGAAGCGTTCACGATGGAAAACGTCCGCCGTCTCAGCCAGGCCCTGGCTAACCAGGTCACCCGTGAGGGGCGAGAGGCCCAGGGTGTCCTCGTTGGCTATGACCGGCGTTTCCTCTCCGACCGCGCCGCTCAAGTCTCCGCTGAGGTCTTTGCGGGCAATAATATTCCTGTTACCTTGCTCCCCGAAGATGCCCCGACGCCTCTGATCACCTACGCCACGCAGGCCCAGGGGGCCGCGCTGGGCTTGGCTTTCACGGCCAGCCACAACCCTCCCGAGTGGAACGGTTTAAAAGTCTTTCGGGACGACGGTTCGCTACTGCTGACGGAGGAGACGGATCGGATCGAGGCCGAGGCCAACGCCCTCAGCGCCGCCGACGTGGTCAAGATTGAACTCGACCTGGCTCTGGAGTCGGGGGTTGTCCGTCGCACCGATTTCACTAACGACTATGTGGACGCCGTT
>CBFDAD010000084.1:0-6844 GCA_965602705.1 uncultured bacterium | reverse complement strand
TGACGTCTCTCACGAGTACATCAATGTGGTGTTGAACCCTCGCCATGGTTATGGCTCCGGCATGAACCCGTGTGTGGATTGTCGCATCTTCCTGCTACAGCAGGCAAAGGCTTATATGGAAGAGGTGGGGGCGCATTTCGTCTTCACCGGCGAGGTGCTGGGGCAAAGACCAAAATCGCAAAAACGCGATCAGTTGCGAATCGTCGAGCGGGAGTCTGGGCTGGCTGGGTTCTTGCTGCGTCCTCTTTCGGCAAAGCTCTTGCCGGTGACCATTCCCGAACAGAAAGGCTGGGTGGATCGGGAGCAACTGTTGGCGATTAGCGGGCGGGGGCGCAAGGAGCAGATCGCGTTGGCTGAGCGCTTTGATATTGGGGATTACCCCCAGCCATCGGGGGGCTGCTGCTGGCTCATTGACCGCACTTTTTCCCGACGGCTGCGGGATTTCCTCGATCATTACCTCACGGAATTGGTCACGCCAGAACGGATGGCGTTATTGGGTGTGGGGCGTCACTTTCGGTTGGATGAGCAGACCAAGGTCATCGTTGGGCGGGACGAGGGTGAGAATGACTATCTGGCTCGTGTCGGGGCGGATCACTGGCAATTCACGACCATTGATCACCCTGGCCCTATCGCGCTGACTTTGGATTCGTTGACGCCAGCTTTGATTGAGCAGGTCGCTGGTGTGGTTGCTTCATACAGTGATGGCAAGCACGAGTCTCAGGTCCGAGTTGGAGTGCACCACAACACAGACGTGCAGACGTTGACCGTCGCACCGCTTTCTCGTGACGCCATCGCCAAACTGCGTATCTAGATTAGATTCAAATGGTGAGCACTCAGTCTGCACTGCTGATCGTCGATGATGATCCAGGTGTCCGTCGAGCGTTGGCCGAGGGGTTGAGTAACGCTGGCTTTATGGTAGTGACCGCTGCCAGCGCCGAAGAGGCCCTGACCAGGCTGACCGTGGTTTCGGTGGATTTGGCTCTGGTTGATCTCAAGTTGCCTGGGATGAGCGGTATAGACCTGCTGCGCGAAGTGCGCCAGCCGTAGTTTCCCCCCAAGAGTTGCTCCGCCAGGCCACTAGCTACCAGGCGGACCCTGCTGAAGCGCGAGAACTCGTCAAATGGCATATCCACCACTTGCGTCGTAAGGTTGAGCGCGACCCCAAGCGACCCCGTTATATCATCAACGTCCGTGGTGTAGGATATCGCCTGGCTGCTAATTGATCGTACGTTTTCCCAAGAGCAAGCGGCGCTTGAGCTTTATCATCCTTCGGGTATGGCTTCCTCGTCCAGCGCTACGTTGCGCACAGTCAATTCAGCGACCACAATCGCATTTCCTCGAACACCACTTCTAGTGCCGTGCCAGAAAAAGTCTGGCCCCACAGGCCAATCCCGCCGGCGAGAAAGGTGTCATCTGTTACCTCGGCAGTGAATTCGCCATTGATGTAGAAACGACAAGTCGACGCTTTGCAGCGAACGCGCAGCCGGTTGGCTGCAGCGCCACGGTGCACGTGAGGCCATTGCTGCCAGTCACGCAGAGGAACCAATGTACCTTCCTGGAGCACAGCGATGGTGTAATAGCCGTCGCTGCCTACGGCAAAAAGGTAGAAATTGTCCGGGTTCTGATAACGATAGAGCAGCCCGTAGCCGTCGTCCGCGCTGGGGGTCAGCGCGTGGATGTCCAACTCCAGGTCAAAGTCGTCGACTGGCTGAACGGCGGCTGCTTGCGTCCCGTGCGTCGGGATGGCCCAGGCCTGTTGGCCTGGCTGCGACAGGTGCAGTTGATAGCCAGTGTCGGTGATGGTTGCCGCGCCATCGCCGTGCCATTGCCAGGTCGAGCTTTTGACCGTCCAGTCAGGAGCGCGGAAAGGCGTGGGAGAGCGCCAACCCAGCGCCAGGGCAACCACCAGTCCCAGTCCTACCAATCCTCCCACTATGAGGAGACCCAGGTTGCCCCACCACAGCCAGGTGGGCGATGCTTGTTCGTTCGGCTCTGCTTTGCCTTGATTCAATGCCTGTCCCGTTATTGAGGCACCTCGTAGACAACGAACATGAGGCGTGCGTCAGCCTCTGAGTAAAATTCGCGCAGGTTGCCGTACGGGTGCCGTGCCTTAATCGCTTCCAGTTCGTCGAGACGTTCGCGTAGGACGACGAACAAGGTTTGCCCCGATACGTGCGTATGATAGTCGGGGTCTTGATCCCTGGGTGGCACGCTCACGCCGGGTACGTCACGGGCGATAAAGCGGATCGTACCAAAGTCATAGTACAGGAACGGCGGCCCGAAAAAGTAGACGTGCGGTTGCTCTTCCGGAACTTGAGCGAGTTCGTCCCCGGTCGGATCAAGGCCCTGGCGCGGCTGCGAGCTAGCAGCCAGGTAGCGAGCAAGCACGGTGGCGGTCTCGGCAGAGGGATTGCCATAGACGCGTGTGGGTGTATAGACGACAAAGTAGTAATGCACATTAAGTGCAGCCGCTGTGACCAGCAGTGCCAGCCCCGTAGCGTTCCAGTATGATTGGTGCCCTCCCGCGACTTGGCGCGCCAGTGTGAGTAGCCGGTCCAAACCCAGGGCGACCAACAACGCTGCTGCCGGTGCGACGATGACCACGCGCATGCTGCTAGGGGGGTTTTCGGTCAACACCCAGCCCAAAGTCACCGTCAGCGCGAACCAGGTCAGTACCAGGCGGATGGTGGGGCGCGAACGACGGGACTGGCTGATGGCAACGACCACACCCAGGATGAAGAAAATCCCACTGATTAAATCGAGCAGTGGAATTTGAGCGCGGTACCAAAAGGTGGGGTCGAGAGTGTGGTTAAAGGCGGCAAACGAACGCCAGACTTGACGCAACACCAGGCTGAAGGTGCTGTCGTGGTCAGGTCGGGCAAGTTCGTTCCCTAGCCAGCGGAAAAAGTTGACCTGATTAAAGCGCGCGCTCAGGTTCTCTGGGTGATCTGCGTAGTGGAGGAGCAGTGGTGAGATAGCCATGAGCGCTACCAGCGCCATCAGTGCCAACGCGTAGGCGTGGCGGCGGAGAAACCCTGGTTCTGTGAGTGCCTGCCAGCCCAGAAACGCGGCGACGACCAATGCGATTGCCCGCGAGCCAAAATAGCCATACCAGCTCAGCCCCATCGTCAGTCCAGCAGCCAGCAACCAGCCCCCTCCTTTCCCCAGCTTCCCCGGCCTGCTGGGGGAGGGCTGGGCTTCGCTGGCGCCTGTGGGAGGGACGGATGGATGGCTGGCGCTCCTCGACCGTTGCAGGCCCTCGCTTAACAGCCACAGTGTCAGCGTCATAAAGAGTGGGTCGGCGACCTGGTTGGAGGCCAAACGGCTAAAGTGAATGTGGTAGTGATTGAAGGTCAGTGCAGCGAGAGCGAATAGCGCGGTCCGCCGTCCAAGCCCCCGGCGGGCCAACAGGTAGGTGAAGAGCAGTGTGGCGGTACCCACTAGCGCGGATAGTGTCCGCAACCCGGCTACGCTGTCCCCGAACAGCCGCAACGAGGCGGCTTGGGCAAAGAAGGACATAGTGGGTACGGTGAACCAGCCCGTGGCGAACGGATTGCGCAAACGGCCTTCAAGCGCGTCTACCGCCCACATCCCCTGGGTGCCCTCGTCGCCGCTAAAGTTAGCTGGAATGTGCTCCAAATCCCAGGTTCGGAGCACCAGGCCGATGATGAGCAAGGCGACCACCGGTGTGAGTTCGATGCTGGATTGGCGCAACCTGGCGCGGACGTGACCCGACCAACTGGTTAAGGTGCGTGACGCAAGGTCCAGATCAAAAAACGGGACGCAAAAGAGGATGAGACTGGCCAGCCACAGAACGACGCTGGCGAAATAGTCGTGGGGAGGGGGGCTGGCATTAGCCGACCGCGCAGCTATCAAATTGAGGAGCAAGGCCAGGCCGATTATCAACGGTTGAGTCCCGAGACGTCGCTGAGTGAGTCGGCGTAACCAGGAGAGGGAGGGACGAGCTCGTGTGGTGCGGTTTAGCATTGCAAAGCAGACGAGCGCGATGGACGTAAAGATGACGCCGTCCCACACGTAATCGCGGCGCCAGAAAAAGTAGAATTGCCCCAGGGTGGCAAAGCCGACGGTGCCGATAAGGAGCAAGCCTTTCTTGAGACGATCCCGGTCAAGGCGCATGATTGCCTCTGCCTTTCAAATCGTTCGCCAGCTCTCTTATAGGTTCAGATTCTGGGCGAGCGAGAGCGGGGGCAAGCGCCCCCGATGTTTTAGGCGGAACGTAGTAGAGTACAAAATCGCCGTGGCGGTTTTCAGAGGCATAGACGCTACTCCAGCCTCCGGGAAATAGCGTCTGTAGATGTTCTAATGTCTTCCAGTCTTGCCAGTGTAGCACATAAAAGCGGGGACGAGGCTGATCGGTGTGCGTGTCCAGCTCTTCCGGGTCCAGGATTACGTTGTTCCAGCTTGGGTCGCCTAACTCGATTCCCGCGCCCCGCGTGTCGATCCAATAGGGCCAGGCAACGATCCAGGCGTTGTCCGGGGCGCCGCCACTTTCAATAAAGCCCTGGATCGCGGATGCGATCTCGGTGGTGTTGAGAGCGTAACGCTGATACTGTTTCCAATAGTCACCAAAATAGCGCTGATAGTTGATCGCGGTCACGGCAATGGCCAGAATGAACGCGCTCGAGGCCAGCAAGCCACGCCGCCAGCCGGGCAGCGTTGTCTCAGTTGTGGAGGAAGCGGTGCGCGGCGCAAGTGACTTGCGTTCCAGCGTCAAGCCGAGCGGCAAGGCGGCGATGACCATCACGGCCGGGATAGCGCCGCCGGTGCGCACCACGCTGGGATTCTCGATGGGGTAGGCCAGGCTGAGGGCGGACGGTAGAAGCAGAATCGCACCGGCAACCACCAGAAGGGGAGCGATGGGGTCGCGCCGGCGCAGGCCGCGCCACAGCACAAGGACCAGTCCCAGTACGAGTAGCCCGCCCAGCAGCGGGTCGAGGACCGGCGCGTTCATCAAGGCGTTGACCCATACATCGTCTCCTTTCCAATGGAACATGAGCGCCAGGTCTCCCAGGTTTTTCAGCAAGGTGAGCACGGGTCCATCGGGCACTGACTGGTTGGGATCGGCCACGCGGCTGAAGGAACGTCCCCAAAAGTCTTCGGGGCGCTCCAGTGCAAAGCGGCCCAGGGGGATAAAAACAACCAGCGCGATTAGTACAGTCAGCAGGGCATTGCGCACGAGAGAACGACGCGAGACAAGGGATGAAGGATGAAAGATCAGGGCCAGTCCCCAGCAGATGATAACTGCCAGGGGCATAGCTCGAAAGGCGGTGTAACCATGCAGTCCGATCCCCAGCCATAACCCCAGCAATAAAAAGTCGTTGCGTCGCCCGTCGCGCAGTCCACGTAACAGATAGAGCAACGACCAGGCGGTAGCTGCCGGGGCGAATGGGAAACGCAAGCCGATGCGGCTTAGGATCACCGGCCAACTGGCAACGGCGGTAAAGAGTGTGGCCCACAACCCCACCCGCCGACCGAACAGGTCGCGTCCCAGCAGGTAGACGCCTGGCAGCGTCAACGCGCCAATGACGGCCGTGCCTAGTTTGAGGGCGAAGAATTTCGTGTCCAGATCCAGCATGCGCATGAACATGAGCGTCCAGTAAAACTGCCAGGGTTCGCGGCCAGTGTTACGCACGAAAAAGATTGAGCGTTGACCGGTGACCAAATCGTGCACATCCAGCAACTTCTCGATGTGGTCGCTGGTCATTTCAGGCGGCATTTCGTTCAGTTGCCAAAAGCGGAACCAGCAGCCAATCAGGATCAGCCCCGCGACGGCCAGCGTTGTCCAGCGTAGATGCCAGCCGTCACGATCGAAACCCGACCAGCGCCAGCGAGGTCGCTGTGGGTTGCGCTTCCAAAAGATGAGCAAGAATGAACCCACAGCCAGGAGCCAGGCCACGACACCGTACCAGCGAAAGGTGTTTTCGGATGCCCACAGATAAGCCATCGTGGCGCTGGTCAGGGCCAGCGGTAGCAGCATCAGGCGCCAGAGCCATTGGTACCTCGATTGGCTAGCTAAAGTGGATCCGTCAGACGGAAGGCGGCCGGCGCTCACTGACCCACCGGCGAGTTTGCGCGCTCGCTCATCCCGCCGGAGCGCTAGCACGAGCATCGAGACCCCCAATGCGTATAGGCCCAGCCCGCGCAGGTCGTGATGCGATACTAGGACTTGTCCGGCGGTGGCCGAGACAATGGCTATGGCGAGGACAATCATGGCTTTCCCACCTCGTAAGCGACGAACAGTAGTTGATTATGATCGTCCAGCATCTCCCAGCGGTGACCGTCAGGATGGGCAGCGGCGATGACTCCCAGTTCGTCCACGCGTTGGGGGACAAAAACAAAGGTGGTATCGGTTTTTATCGGCAGCGGGTTTTCAATCGGCTCGGTCACGTCCTGCACGTGGGCGTGCGGTGCCAGGAATGCGATAGAGGGGAAGCCGGTATAGGTCATATGGGGCGCCCCGAAAAGGTAGACCTGGTGTTCTGGCCCCAGTTCTCGTGCCCACACGCCCAGATAATGGGCCGTATGGGTTTTTACGTCGCCAAACTGCTGCGAGGGGGTGTATACGCCTATATAGTAAAAGGTGCTGACACCCGTGGCGACCAGGGCGACGGTGAGCGCCAGCACTTGACCCTGGCGGTTTGTCAAATTGACCAAGTCTTTCCACTGGGTTAGTCCCAGGGCGACCAGAATGACCACGGCCGGCGTAGCGAATAACAGGCGTGGACTCTCGGGCGGATGGTTCATTAACGCGCCGCCAAAAAAGACGGTCCCTAGTAACCAGATTATGAGCAGGCCATAGCCTGGATCCCGACGGCGTGTGATG
>CBFDAD010000083.1:0-6876 GCA_965602705.1 uncultured bacterium | reverse complement strand
CCCCTTGTAGCTCAACGCACGCACCCTTCCCGAAAGCTAGAATCTGACGTTTGGCAAGTCAGAGCCGGTTGCAGGACTCCAACCTGAGCAAAAATTGTTCTCTCGAAGCTTTCGGGAAGGTGAATCTATGTAATGACCTAAGCAGCGAAAGAAAAGAAGCCGGCCTCTCGTAGCTCCTGGCTCAGCCGCTCTTGCTGCTCCTCCGTCAGTGGCACCAACGGGGCACGCGGCCCACCACACTCCACCCCTAACAAGCGCATAGCGACCTTGGTCGCGGACACAACCCCGTAACGCAATATCAAGAGTATAATCCGATCCGCCTGAAATTGCAGTTGTCGCGCACGCTCGATATCCCCAGCTTGCCAGGCTGCGTATAGCTCAACGTACAGGCTGGGCATAAAATTATAAGTGGTGCCGATTCCGCCTTGCGCCCCCATCACCAGGAACGGCAACAACATCTCGTCGGGACCCGAAAACACATTCAGTCTCGGCCCACAAACTTCAATGATCTCGCGAACGCGCAATTGGTTGTGAGAGGTGTATTTCAAACCTTGCGCCACACCCTCGTCGAGCAGCGCTTTGATCAGATCAGCGCCCAGGTCTACGTGCGTGGCGCCGGGTATGTTATACAGATACAGTGGCAGCTCAGCCGCGCGCGAGATACGGCGATAGTGTTCCTCGATGCCCTTGCGCCCCACCGAAAAGTAGAACGGCGGCACGGCAGAGACCGCATCCGCACCCACCTCTCTGGCGTGTCGCGACAGGCGCTCCGCCACAGGCGTCGAGGCCGCCCCCACGTGGACGATGATCGGCACCCGCCCCCGGACGTGCTTGACCGCGGTCTCTACCACCAAACGGCGCTCCTCCTCGCTCAGCAACACCCCTTCGCCGGTGCTCCCACACAGATATAAGCCATCCACCTTGTGACTCAGCGAAAACTCGATCAGTTCACACAGTGCTTTTGTGTCAACCTGATCCTCCGGCGTCAGCGGGGTCAGCGACGGTACGAAAATTCCCGAAAACATGTTCGCTACGCTCCTTTCGGTCGCTCGGAATGACGGTGGCTGAGTAGCAACCCCTTATCAGCCATACCTGCCGTAACGCTCGACAGCTTGCACAAATGCCTCGACGTTCTCCCAAGGCACATCCGGTTCGATCACGTGAGCGGGCGCGACCACCAGCCCGCCGCCTTGGCTTGCTGTTTGAATCAATCGCTTGACGGACGCCCGCACCTCCTCTGGCGTGCCAAAGGGCATGGTCGTCTGCACGCCGATGCCGCCCCAAAAAGAGAGGCGATCGCCATACAGCCTTTTCAACTCTGCGATATCCATAGATTCCGGCTGAACCGGGTTCAAGATATCCACGCCAATCTCTATCAAATCAGGGACAACGGCTTCCAAGTTGCCGTCACTGTGATAAAAAACCAGCAGCTCTGGGTTAGCCGCCTTTGCTTCAGCGATGATCCTGGCCATGCGTGGTTTCAAGAACTTGCGCCACATTTTGGGGCTGATCATCATCGTCCTTTGGGATCCGATGTCATCGCCAAACTGTATGATATCCACGCCGGCCTGCGCGTAACGCAGGGCCAGATACCCCGTACGCCGGGCGACTTTGTCCAGCAACCGCTCTGCGAGATCCGGGTTGAGGATGAAATCCATCATCAGCTCTTCCATCCCTCGGATACGCCACGCCTTCTCAAAAATGGTCATCGACGACAACAATACAGCAGCCAGACCGCGCGCGTGGATGCGTTGAACCACCTCCGTAACACCCTCGTAACGATATTCCGCAAACAGATCGGGATAGGGGTAGCGTTCAATATCCGCGACCGTGCAGTGAGGACCATCGAGCGGGTAGACCTTGCGATGATAATTCCCGTCGTCGCCATAGATACGATACTCCCCCCACTCGTTCATCGCGGTCTTGTGTGCGCCCATTACAAAGTAGTTTGAACTGCCGCGCCAAGGTTCCAGACAAAAGTCCGGCGCGCTCATATCAGGCCAATCTGGCACCCGGTCCGCGAAATAGCGAGAAAAGTCCCGCAGCGAGCGGGGCTGCTTGAGCGGGACATGGCGATAGTCCAGCTCGAAATAGTCATAAGGATCGCTAGCCCCGGTCTTTGTCACAAACTCGGCGTACTTGGACGGCGTAAACTCGATGTCAAAGGGCACCCGATCCGGCTCTCGATGCCTCAGAGCAGTCAGTAACCGTTCCCGGTGATTCATCAATCCTGATCCCGTTATCCCCTACGCGTGGGCCAGGGCCTGGAGTTTAAGCGGATATCGACCGTACTCCCAGGCCGTCTCGATCATGGCCAGGATATTCTCAAGCGGCATGGCCTCGTTGAGCTCAGTGCTGGAGCCGACGCAGTAGCCGGACCCCGGGGCAGCGATCCTCAGAGCTTCGATGGTAGCCTCCCGCACCTGGGCCGGCGTGCCACGTGGCAAAAGCTCACTGGCGTCAATCCCACCCACCAGCACCAGGCGCTTGCCGTAGCGTCCCTTGATGGTTGCCAAATCCATTCCGGCCAGTGGCTCAAGGGGATTCAGCCCGTCTATCTCCGTCGCGACCAGATCAGCCAGGATATCCATCAAATAACCATCCGAATGGAAGATCACTTTCATCCCGATGTCGTGGTACGCCCCCACTACCCGGCGTAAATTGGGGAAAAACGCTTTGCGCAAGAAAGCTGGAGAGAAGAGCGTCGCCCCTTTGCCCGCAATATCCTCGCCAATGATCGCGATGGGCGCTACGTGCTCGTCGGCGATGGCCGCTATCTTGCGCAGGTTCCACTCGCAGCGCGCGTCCAGCCATCGCAGGAGCAAAGCTGGCTCATCGACCATGAGATAGCTAAAGTATTCCATACTGGCCTGGTAATAAGCCTTGTAGAAACCCGTGCCCGGGTCACCCCATACCAGGACAGTGCTTCCCATACCTTCCTGTAACGCGCGATGATCACCCACCACCTCATCAAACCAGCCGCTCTCCCAAGGGTCCCAGGCCTCCAGACGTTCGATCTCGCCGGGTAACCAGGCGACGAACGCCTCATAACCCTCAAAGGGGCGTCCCGTGAGCCAGGTCGTCCACTCCTCGTGAAAGTACGTGAATCCATTCTCCTCACTCTCACGCACGCGTTGAGGATAACGGATGGTCCGCGTCGCATCCAGACCAGCGGCGCAGGCTTTGCACGCTGCCTCCCGCATGTTCTCCCAGGTCACCGGTTTAAGCCCCGCAAAGTGCTCTAACGCAGCGCGATTACGCATCAAATCATATACCGGCACCCTATCGGGTTCCTCAAAGTTAAAAACAGCTGCTATGCGTTCTCGCGAATCCAAGGCCATCTCCTCTCTGGACGCTGGGTCCCCCTAGCCGTTAAGGGCCTGAAAGTGACGCTTGACCACCTCGTAGGCCAATTTGGGGCGGCGATACTCGTCCACGACGCCCTTGTTATTAAAGGCGCGCGGCCGGCCAAGAATCTCTTCCAGCGACTCCGTGGTGCGGCAGTCGCAGAACTGCCAAATGCTCAGGCCGCAAACGCGGTCCCGCTCCAGGAACAAATAGCGGATGACCCTATCCAGGAGATTCACCTGGTACTGCTCGCTCCAGCGGGTTTGATGCCCATCGCGCCAACCGTAAATCGCTCCCGCGCCAATCTCCGAAACGATCACTGGCTTGTCTGCGTGACCGGTCGCGTCTACGTGTGCCAAAACCTGGTCCAGGTAACCCGGTATGTCGGCGATGGTGTCGAAATACCAACCAGGATAGCGGTTGATGGACACGATATCCACCAGATCAAAACACGCATCCGTGAGCGGACGGTTAGAGGCATAGGTCACCGGCCTGGTGGGATCAAGCTGGCGCAAATGACCCAGCAGCGCTTCGTAACCCGGACGGCAGCGGGGATCGTCGCTGTGGCCCTCGTTCAAGATGCCCCACATGATCACCGACGGGCGATTGGCGGACATCGCGACCATCTCCCCGATGTGCACCCGTTGGGCTTCCAAATAATGCTGATCGGTGAGATGCTCCGCCGTCTGGTGCCAACCAATGGCCTCGTTCCAAACACACAGCCCCGCTTCGTCGCACAGGTCCAGGAAACGCAAATCCTGGGGATAGTGGCTGCCCCGGACAAAGTTGCAGCCCATGTCGCGCAACTGCTGCACATCGGCGACCAGCAACGCCCCAGGCAGGCCGTGACCAAATTGTGGGTGCGCCTCGTGCCGGTTAAAGCCCAACAAGCGGATGGGCTCGTCGTTGATGAGAATCCGCTGCCCGCTCACCCTGACCTGACGGATGCCCATGCGCTCGCGCATGTCGTCCTCGCCCAGGCGGACGTGGAGCAGGTGCAGGTTGGGCTCCTCTGGCGACCACAGCGCCGCCCCCGGCAATTCGAGCGTGCGCTGGATGCGCCCCGTTGCTGCGTCCAGGTCCACTGTTTCGGAAAGAACGACGTGATCGTCGCAGGTGATGATCAGTTGGGTCCGGCCTGGGACTTGAACGGCGCCGTAGTCAATCGTCACGCCAACCCTGCGGGTCGCCACGTCCTCAGTCACCACCCTGAGGGCATCAACCCACAGGTGGCCAAGCCGGTGCAGTTGGACGCAGCGCGCGATTCCGCCAAAGTGATACCAGTCAAAGTACTCCAGGTGCAGCGGGCAGCGGTCATAGTCAAAGCGATTGTCCACTAACACCACGACGTCGATCTCGCCCGCCGGCTGGTCCGTGATATCGACGGCAAAGCGGGTAAAGCCGCCGACGTGGTCCCGCAGAGCTTTGCCCCCTACAAAAACGCGGCACCAGTGATGCACGCCGTCAAAGATCAGGCGGTGCGGCGCCCCGTCCTGTAGCCGCGCACGCGTCCGATAGGCTGCCAGGCCGCGTTTGCCGGCGTAGGCCGGCGTCGCGTCGAAACAACCGGGCACCGCCATACGGTCAGTGAACTCGATGGACGCAACGTCCACGTCGTTGGGATCACGATCGCCCAGGAAGGCGAAATCCCACACACCGTTCAACTCTGTGACCCAACGTGTATCGTGCTCTCGGAAACGTCGAAACATGAAAAATCCTCCCCGGTGTCACAACCAGCCCGTCAACTCCGCCAAGAGACGGACGTATTCAACATAGTTCGGCCAGGAGACGTCTGGCGGGACGCCGTGATCGCAACTGGGGATGAAACCACCCTCCTCCAGCAAGGGCGGTACGACGCGCATCACTTCAGCCCGCAGCCTCTCCCCACCCGCTGCCAGCTCACGCTTGTCAATGCCACCCCAGAAGGCCATTCGTCTTCCAAATTCGCGTCTAAAGGCCACGATGTCGTTGCCGGCCGCCACCTCCACCGGCTCGCAGCAATTGATGCCCGCCTCAATCCACAGCGGGATCAGTTCGGCCATGTAGCCGTCCGAGTCAAGGTCAACGATGGGACAGCCGCTGGCCTTGATCACCTCAGTCCATTGCTTCCACGTAGGCAAGAGAAAGCGCCTGGTCATAGCCGGCGAGATCATGCTGTGCATCTTGTAACCCATGTCCTCAGAGATCACCACCGCATCCAGCTCCACTCGCGCCAGGACAGGCTCCAGAGTCCGCAATACGAACTCTCTCCAAAAGTCTATCATCTCCTGCACAAAGTCGGGTTCATCAACGAGCATGAAGCACAGATTCTCAAAACCACACCACTCGCGCAACTGCCAAAAGGGGCCCGACAGGTGGAGACACAGCGGAAAATCCCTGTCGCGCACGGCGCTGCAGCGTTCCTCAAAATCGTCCGGGAAACGCTCCGGCTGCTGTGGATCGTAGCGCCAACGGATTTTCTCCTCCCAGTCCACCCGGCTCTGCACCGGGAAACGATGCCACTTGCGTGTGACAAAGTCCTTGGGATTGCGGATGTAGGTAAAGTCATACGCGTCGGAAATCTCTGTAATCGCGCCCATCCAGTCCCGCACGATATAGTGGCCGTCACGATGCTCCAGTATCTCCTCTTCAAAAGTCGGGATCATGATGAAAGAAACGCCCAGGTCAAAACGCTGGGTAGGATCATTGCCGCCGGAACCACAAACCATTTCCTTTTTCTGGACGGCACAGTCCTCAGACCCGGGCAGACTATCGGACGCCCCACCCATCTCGCCTTGGATGCCCAGCTTCTCCAGCAGATACACATAATAATTGACACCCTCGGGCAAGCCCTGCTGATGCCAGGCCTCCAAAGTGGACTCACGCCCCCAGCCCGGTAACAGAGGCACCTTATCGGGACTACCAAAGAGTAGGGCCTCACGGAATCTTTGCCGCTCCGTCATCATGGTACACGCCCTCCTGAAGAAGAACGTCGCCGTCACTCACGCCACGATAGAGGACACGTCAATCACGTACATCTGCCGTGAGCCCTCGTGCGCAGAGTCTATACACACCTGCTTGCCGTCGCGGCTCCAGCGCGGGTGCAGATCGCAGCGAATTTCCTCATACAATTCCTGAGGGGAGAAAAAGCGCCCAATGTCCACGCGCTGTCCGTCGCGCAAGCGATACAAGATCAGCGTCATCCCCTGATCGTCATCGGGATAGGTGTCGGTCAGCAGCCAGCGTCCATCGGGTGAGTAGGAGCAATGACCGTTCACGGTCAAAATGCCCTCCCCAACGACCGCCACCTCCTCGCTGCGATCAGTGAACAGGTAATAGCGTTTGCCGAGAGGTTGTTGGAGTGCCCAGGCCAGGATTTGCTCGGAATTGCACCAGTCGAAATGCGACGCGTACACGTCGCCGGCGACACAATAGATTTCCGAGCCATCCGGTCTGGCGGTAAACAGGCGTGTCCCAAAGCCAACGCCCTCCGGGCTATACCAGCGGTGAAGAAAGATAAAACGCGAGTCATCTGGATTGAACTGGAGA
>CBFDAD010000082.1:0-6905 GCA_965602705.1 uncultured bacterium | reverse complement strand
AAAGCGGCCGTGACCAGCCACCATCTCGGGGTGGGCCGTCATGGCCGCCACGATGCGACGGCAGGCGCTCTGGCGCGGTTCCGGCAGGCCGCCAGGGTCGGCCAGGCGGGCATAAGCCAGGGCGGCCTGGCGCAGTGGCAGGCTAAAGACCGGCACACTGCAGCCGTCAATACCGATGCCAATCCGCTCGGCGGGCCAGTCCGCCATTTCGGCCAACGTTCCCAGGATGCGCACCTGGACGGGGTGGGCGGGGTCGGTATAGTTCTCGATGGGCAGTCCCTGGCTGACGGCGGCGGCCAGCATGCCAGCGTGTTTGCCCGAACAGTTGTGATGTAAAGGTGAAGGGGGTTTCCCCGCACGTATGAGTGATTCAGCCGCCTCGCGATCCGGAGGGCGATGTGTGCCGCAGAGCAGGGCGGTCTCGTCCAGGCCCAGGCGCTCCAGGATGCCGGCCACCGTCTCGACGTGGGCATCGCTGCCGCTGTGCGAAGCCGCCATCACCGCTAACTCGCGCTCGCTAAAGCCCAGACAGTCCGCAGCGCCACTTTCGATCAGCGGCAGCAGTTGAAAGGGCTTGGCGGACGAGCGCATGCATACCATCAAGTCGGGGTCGCCTGCGTGAGCCACGAGATGCCCATCACTGTCCACGACCGCGAGCGCGCCCGAATGTATCACTTCTACCACTTTGCCCCGCATGGTTTTGACCAAGGGGACTGTCCCAGAACTGTCATCACCTAGTTGCAAAATCATTGATCCCTTCGACGTTCAATTGTCTGTGTCAACGGCGTCGGCGCGCGACGCGGCCTCAGCCGGGGGCCTCAGAGTTGGCGGCATCGGCGGCTTTACACGCATCATATAGCTCATCCAACCCCTGCTTGATCTGGCGTTGAACGCGCTCTCGCTGCCCGTTGGCCACTGGGTACAACGGCATCAAGTCCGCCGCCACCGCGTTCAAGTCCGCTTTGGGTCGCCCCGTGCGGTAAATCTTGAGGGTGCTCTCGCGGGCCATACTCAAGTACGACGTCAGAGGCTCTGCCGCTGACACGTCACACAGCGCGCCCCGTCCCGGTACGATCACGGCGTCCTGGAACTGCTCTTCCTGGCGTAACCATTCCAGTGCCCCCAGCCACTCCTCGGTGTCGGTGATTGTCAAAGGGGGATGTGTGCCCACCACGATGGTGTCGCCGGTAAAGAGCACCCGTTGCTCGGCAAGCCACACCCACAACATCCCTCGAGACGCTGCCAGAAGCGTCACGACCTCATCGCCTGCAAACAACTTGATCCTCTCACCCAGGGTAATTTGAGGCAGGATAACCTCCAGATCGACGACGTCAGGGTCGCGATCCGCCAAAAAGTCGATCATCGATTGCTTAAAGCTGTTGCTGCACAGGCTCTCTACTTGTTCCCAGGCTTGCTTGTGCGCCACCACGGTGCCTTTCCCAAGGTCTTGGTTGTGCCCTGGGGCAGGCGGCGGTAGGGGCCCGAGCGATGGGGGCTGCTGGGGACGTATGAGATACTGGGTTCCCAAGACGCGTTCCTGTTGGCCGTTGGTATACACGACAAAACGTACTGGTTCGCCGTCCAGCGAGCGAATCCGTGCGCGCCAACGTTGTGCTTCGGCAGGCAACCACGGGGTATCAATACAGATAGACCCCTGGCCGGTGACGACACACCCCACATTCACCCCGGGATAGACGGTCTCCACAAAGATGTTCGATCTTATCTTTTCCATGCTCTTTCAGTCGTGGTCTTTTTCTAATTGTCCGCAGAGCTGTTGAGCGGCCCCGTCCAGGACGGCGTCCAATTGCTGGGGGTTCTCCAGCGGACCGCCCCCTTGAGCAAAGTCTGGTTTTCCACCCCCACCGCGTGAACCAAGGCGCTCAGCAATAGTGCGCACGAGAGCTACCATATCGACGGCGACGTCGGACGAGCGCGCAAAGCAGAATTGCGCTTTCTCCCTGCCGGTGCCTAGCAGCGCTACCACACCCGGCTCGGACACGAGCTCGCGCGCCAAACCGCGCATGTCCGTCAATGTGTCGGCGGTGAGATTGTACACCACCAGGCGCACTTGGGCGACTTGCGGCGCGGCCGCCCGCAGCTCGGCCGCTCTGTATTTGGTCAGCGTTCGTCCTGCCTCGCGTAGACGCGACCGCAGGTCTTTTGCCTCGGCCGTCAGCCGCTCGATGGCCTGGTCTAGTTCCCAATGTCCGACGTTAAAGCCGGCCGCCAGGCGGTTGACCATGTGGTTTTTACCCCGGTAGTCGTTCAAGGCGCGCCGGCCGCAGCGAAACTCGACCCGTGTCTCCGCACCGCGCCTTTCCCACTTTAGGATTTTGATCAGCCCGATCTCGCCAGTTCGGGCGACGTGCGTGCCTCCACAGGCCGACCAGTCGAAATCCGCTACCTTGATCACCCGTACGTCCCCCGCGACGGCCGGGGGTTTGCGCAGCGGCACCTGGTCCAACTCGGAAGGAGGGACGACCCGGGCGGTGACTGGACGGTCTTGCCAGATAACCTCGTTAGCCAATGACTCGGCCTGGTCCATGTCAGCTGCAGAGAGCTGGCGTGGACCGGCCAGGTCGATGGTCGCACTCTCGCCCCCCAGGTGAAAAGAGACCGTCTCGGCCTGAGCGGTCTGGACAAAAGCTTGCGAGAGGATGTGCTGGCCGGTGTGTTGCTGCATGTGGTCAAAGCGACGCCCCCAGTCTACCTCGCCACTAACCTCGCCGGTTTCGTCAGGGCGGGGGCTCGCGAGCAAATGCAGCACTGCACCGTCTGATTCGCGCACCAAAACGTCGACGACCGCTATGCCATCCAGAATACCTTGGTCAAAGGGCTGACCGCCGGAGGTTGGGTAAAAGGCTGTGCGGTCCAGCACCAGGGCGAACCGGTCTTGATAGGGAAACTGTGCGACCACGTGGGCCGTAAAGCGCGTTAGGTAGGCGTCGTCGTAATATAGTCGTGTGGTCATATAACTCTTCCTGAGGAGCTGTGCATCCGTTCAGTGCCCGGCAGGCCTGTTTGAGCTGTCCGAGGTTTTGCTCAGTCGCAGTGTAAAAATAAAGGTCGAGCCCTGTTCAGGCGTGCTCTCCACCCAGATACGTCCGCCGTGCGCTTCGACGGCCAGTTGGCAAAAGGCCAGTCCCAGACCGATCCCCGCCGACGATCGCTGATCTTGCAGTTGGGCAAACTTGTCAAAAATCCAGCGCTGGTACTGCGGCGGAATTCCTTGACCATTATCTTGGACGCGTACCCAAAGCTCATCCTCGCTTACCTCCGCTGAGACACGCACCTGACCACCTGACGGCGTGAACTTGAGCGCGTTGTTCAACAGATTGACCAGCACACGCTCGATCATTCCGCCGTCGGCCAGGACAGGTGGCAGACGTTCGGGCAACTCGACCGTCAGTTGCATTCGCTTACGCTGTGCGTACAGTTGCACCTGATCTACGGCTGATTGAATCAAGGTTTTCATTGAGACCGGCAGCCGGTCGGTCAATTCCTGGCCAGCCTCCAGGCGGCTGATGTCCAGGAGCGAATCCACCAGGTTAGAGATGCGTTGGGTGGCACGCAAGGCGATGCTTAATAACTGTGTCCCTTGAGCCAACTCTTGGGCTTGAACCAGTCCTTTGAGAAGTTCCAGACTATTGGAGATGGTGCCCACGGGGCTGCGCAGGTCGTGGACAATCATGTGCGTGAGGTTTTCACGTAGCTGTTCCAGTTCGCGCCGCGCCGAAATGTCGCGACCGATCCACTGCACGCGAGAGCCGTTGTCGACCCGAATCCGCTTGAGCCGCAACTCCAGCGGAAGCGGCATCCCGTCTGCTCCCAGGAGCCACGATTCAATCGTGGGTTCCTCGCCAGCCAAGGCTTGAGCCAGCGCCGTTTGCCACTTTTCACTCTCTTCGGCCAAAGTCAGCGCCCACAACTGTGTGTCTGGCATGGCATCTGCGGCCTTTCCGGTGAGCGTGACCGCTTTGAGGTTGGCTTGAACAATCTGCCCTGCGGTGTCGGTGACCCAGGCGGCGTCGGCGGCGTCTTCGAACAACGCCTGGTAGCGCATCTCCGCCGCTCGCACGCTGTTGAAAAGGTACGCGTTTTCCACCACGCTAGCGGCGAGGCTGGCCAACGCGCTCAATAGCCGCTCGTCCTCGTCGTCAAAGCCGCCGGGCTTGTTGAGCGCCTCTACCACTCCGACCACCTGTCCGCGCCTTTTCATCGGCACTGCCAGGATGACTCTGGTGACAAAATCGTGCTGTTTTTTGTCGACTTCTTGGTAAAAGCGCTGATCTTGGCGCACGTCGGATACGTTGATGGGTTCTCCCAATTGGGCCGCTGTGCCCACGATGCCTTGTCCCCATGGCACGCGTTCTCCCACCACCGTCTCGGCACCGCCTCCTGAGGCGATACGAAAAACCAGTTCCCTCGTCGCACGGTCCACCAACGCAATGGAGCAAGCTCCAATTCCTAGCAGGTCCTTGACCCGCCGGGTCAAGATCGCGAATATCTCATCCAAGTCCAGGGTGGCTGTGATGTCCTTGATGGTCTCGTTGAGAAAAGAGAGTTCCTGGAGGCGGCGAGAAGTCTGTTCGTATAGCTGGGCGCTGGCGATAGCGGCGGCAGACTGATTGGCCAGCAGGGTGAGCAGGTGCCGGTCCGTGTGGTCAAAATGCCAATCAGGTGTGCGGTCCGTGGCGACCAGGACGCCAATAGGGCGTCCTTGCCACAGTAGAGCCACCGCTAAAGCCGCCGTGGCAGGCAACCCCGAAGCAACGTCACAAAGCGTGGCGTCGGAGGTCAAGTCTTGGCAGTCTTTGTATTCATCGAGGGCCACAGAGTCGCCGATCTCAAAAACGTGACCGATCAGACCCTCGCCCGGTGACACGCGCATGCCGCGCAGATCGATCTCCGGGTCGTAGGCGGCGACCAGTTCCAGCGTCCCCTCTTGCTCGCGCCACAAGAACACACCTCCCCCCTGGCAATGAAGCAGGTCCATTGCCTGGGCGACGATAGTGTTGAGCAAGCTGCTGAGCGGTTGATCTGTGGAGAGATTTAGAGCCACATCGTACAAGGCCGCCATCTCTTCGGCCCGGCGGCGCACCGTTTCGTAAAGGCGTGCGTTTTCTACAGACAGCGCGATGCGGTCGGCGATGCTTTGGAGCACGTCCAGGTGGCGGGCTTTGAAAAAGCCCGGTGTCTTGTGAGTCAGCGTCATGACCCCCGCGACCCGGTCATGAACGAGCAAGGGCAGGCACAGCGCTGCCCCCCGTTCCACGTCCACAGGAAAATCGACCGGGTCCAGCCAGCGCGGATCGTTGGCGAGGTCATCCACCAAAGCGCTCTCACGGTGTTGAATGGCCCAGTTCACCAGGCCACGCTCGCCGACGGACTGGTTACAAGGGTGGGAGGTAAACTTCTCCTGGTCATCGTACAGGGCAAACCAGTGGCTGGGGCAGCCTCCCTCGTCGAGAATCAGGATACTTCCGCCATCAGCGCTGACACCATGCACGGTAACGGATACAATCTGGCGCAGGATGCCAGGCAGGTCGCGGCCGCTTTCCAGTTCGTCACCAGCACGCAGGAGCGCGTCCAGAGAATCGCTGATTCTCGGGTCGTCGGCGGTTTGCTCGCCGCGGTCTGTGACCGCGTTCTTGGAAGACATTACATGCACTCCAGACCTCCGAGGTCTACAGGCGGGTTGTCAAAAAGCCACTCCACAGTCTTTGTCAGGTTATTTTAAGAAAGCCAATTTCCGTATCAATCTTCATTATATCACAACCAGTGTAACGAAACAACGTGACATAAAAAATCCACCTTCCCGAAAGCAAGTCTCCAAACAGCGTCTATGCAATTTGGAGCAGGTTTCGGTAGCCTGAATGTATCAACTGGCTTTCGGGAAGGTTGACATCTATCGGCGTCCGGCTTATACTGTACTGGGTAAGCTGAAAGCGGGCGTTGGATTTCGCGAAGCGACTTTGTTAGGGTGGAGGTGGTCTACGTGGAGGATGAAAATACCTTTCAACTGGTGATGGTGAAGGGACCACAATCGGGTCAGGTTTTCGAGTTGCCGCGGAGTAGTATTAGCATCGGACGCGACCCTGGCAACCAGGTGGGGATCCAAGACGCACAGGTGTCGCGCCTGCACGCGCGCATCACTCCCCAGGGCGGCCTGATGGTCCTGGAGGATATGGGTAGCACCAACGGGACAACCGTCAACGGGTTGTCCATTAGTGGCCCGCACACCCTGGCCCACGGTGACGAGATTGGCCTGGGTGACAACGTGACGCTCATCTTTTACGGCCGGCCCACCGGAGATGGGGGAGAGACCGTCGTCGCCCCCCGTAGAGCCTACGTTGCGCCGTCACCGGCAGCGGCGGCCCCCCAACCGTCGTCAGCGCCGGCTTATGGTCCGCCCCCCGCGCCGGCCTACGAGGCGGTTCCGGAATCGGCTTACCAGCCGCCTGCCCCGGAAAATGGCGCACCTCCCGAGTATTACGAAGATTATGAGGAGGAGACGGGTTACAATTGGGCGCTGATTGGCGGATGCCTGTTGATCGCGATCATCCTGGTCCTATTGCTGGGCGTGCTCTTTTATTTCTTTGCACCCGCCAGCCTCGTGGATCCGATCGCCGATTTTTTGGCGGGGTTGGGCATCGGTGTGCCGTGATGTAGGTGTTGGGGATCGGATATTGGGTATTAGGTATTAGAGATTGGGTATTGGGTATTAAAAGCCCTCTCGGCCGTGTGGGCCTGAGAGGGCTTTTTTCATGTCGTTAGCTCTACGACGAGATTCTTCGCTTCCCTTGGTCGCTCAGAATGCCATCCTGGAGACAGCCTGAGCAGTTACTCTTCGATGAGGATAAACAGCGTGCCGGTGGCGGTGTCCTTGTCACGGCTCATCGGCT
>CBFDAD010000081.1:0-6984 GCA_965602705.1 uncultured bacterium | reverse complement strand
GTAAAGGTGCTCGGCTCCTTCCACGCAGGAATGGTCCTTGGATAGCAGCTCGACCCCCCGAAGCCAACGTTGGAACGTGTCTAAAGAGATCGCAAGAAAGCGAGACCGTTCTCTTGTCGTGTTTAACACGCCAGTTCTTTCGCAATGCCTGCATTTCTAGTATACTACTGTGGTGTTAGACTTGCAAGCTGGTACTGGCGCTCGCGGTCGAGTAGACACTTGGTGCCCAAAAGGGTAGAATCATTTTACGCACAAGGGTTTCCTGAGAGGCGCAAGATGAGTAATCTAGAAGACGTGATTATCATCGGCTCTGGCCCGGCCGGATTGACGGCCGCGCTGTATGCGGCGCGGGCTAAACTGAACCCGTTGCTTATCACCGGCGATGATGTCGGTGGCCAGATCGCTCTCACTAACGAAGTGGAGAACTATCCGGGGTTTCCCGAGGGGACGACGGGACCCCAACTGGCACAGTTGATGCAAAAGCAGGCCGAGCGTTTCGGCGCCCGGGTTGAAATTGACGCGGTGACTGCGGTTGATTTCACGCACGGTAGCCCTTTCACCGTACAAGTTTATGACCGCGAATACCGCGCCAAGTCGGTCATTGCCTGCACCGGGGCCACTCCGCGACGTTTGGGTGTGCCCGGCGAAAAGGAGTTGACCGGCCACGGCGTTTCTTATTGCGCCACCTGCGATGGTTTTTTCTTCGCAGGCAAAGACGTGGTCGTCGTTGGTGGGGGGGACAGCGCGATCGAGGAGGCGCTCTTTCTTACACATTTTGTCAACAGCGCCCGCGTCATCCACCGCCGTGACCAGCTCCGCGCTGATCCCATCTTGCAGCATCGCGCCCGCGCAAACGAGAAGATATCCTTTGTCTGGGACACGGTGGTAAAAGAGCTCGTCGGTGATAGCACTGTCGAGGCGGTCAAGGTCAAGAACGTCAAGACTGGCGAACGCTCACGGATGGCGACCAACGGCGTCTTTATTTACGTCGGGCACGTGCCCAACTCGGACCTGTTCAAAGGTCAGCTAGAGATGGATGAGGCCGGCTACGTGATCACTGACAAGTTCATGCACACCAGCGTCCCTGGCGTGTTTGCCGCTGGCGAGATTCAGGATCCGCACTTTCGTCAGGTTGCGACGTCGGTGGGGCAGGGCTGCGCCGCGGCGATAGAGTGCGAAAAGTGGCTCGCCCAGTTGGAAGACCGGGCTTGAACGGGTAATTGACCCGCGCGTAATCGACAGAGAGGAATGACATGCCCTATGCTCAAATGGATGACCGACGTCTCTTTTACGCCCGGACCCGAGGGCAGATGCCTGACGCGCCGGCGCTCATCCTCCTCCACGGCGCTGGGGGGAGTCACCTGCATTGGCCAGCCGGGTTGCGCCGGTTGCCAGGCGCGACCGTCTACGCCCTCGACCTGCCCGGTCATGGTCGTTCCGACGGCCCCGGATGCGAGACCATTGCAGATTACGTGGCGGCCTTGATAGGATTTCTAGATGCCACGGGGACTGAACGCGCAGTCCTGGTGGGTCATTCGATGGGCGGCGCTATCGCACAGATGACGGCGCTGATCTACCCTGAACGGGTTGCCGGGCTGGTGCTTGTCGGCACGGGAGCGCGGCTGCGCGTTGCCCCGGCGCTCCTGGAAGGCGTCTGGGATGATTTCGAGGGCGCGGTGGATCTCATTACGCGTTGGTCCTGGGCCGAAGGTGTGCCGGGGGAACTGGTCCGCCTGGGCCGCCAGGCCCTGTCTGAGACACCCCCTGAGGTGCTTCACGCTGATTTTGTGGCCTGCGACGCCTTTGATGCGATGGCGCGTCTGGGCGAGGTCCGCGCGCCGACGCTGGTGGTCGCTGGCACGGCTGACCGCTTGACGCCGCACAAATACGGCGCGTTCCTGGCGGAGCACATCCCCGGCGCGCGGCTGGTCACGGTAGAGGGGGGCGGCCATATGATGGCCCTGGAACAGCCCGGTGTCGTCATCCAGGCCGTGACCGAGTTCATCAAAGAGCTTTATTCCCAAGATGACAAATGACACAGAAAAAGATGTCAAGCTTCCGTTGACAGCGTGAGTTAGCTTGGGATACAATGCAGGTGTCTGGTGCTATTCGGCGAGATACCATACCTCACTTTTTCTGAAACATCATTTCAATACCCACGGAGATACCCCGATTGAAGTGGGGTGAACTTGGATGAACGAGGAAACAAGTCAACACACCGGAGATGCACAGCGGTTCTAAGCGTGTGTTCCTGCTTTGGCCCAAGTGCTCTCAGGCGTAAAATTCACAGGAGGAATTCGATGTATAAGAAACTGTTTATTCCCGGACCCACTCACGTGCGGGATGAGATCTTGCAAGCCCAGGCGGCGCCGATGATCGGCCATCGCGCCAAAGAGTACTCGGACCTGCAGGCTGAGGTCACCCCAAAGCTGCAAAAGATGCTTTACACCGGGCAGCGGGTTTACTTGTTCGCTTCCTCTTCTACTGGCGTGATGGAGGGCGCGATTCGTCAAGCTTCGAATAAAACGATGCTTAACACAGTGTGTGGTGCTTTTTCAAAGCGTTGGCACCAAATCACCCAACGTAACGGCGTTGCCTGTGACAAATTGGAAGTGCCAATGGGCCAGGCGATCACACCCGAGCTGGTTGACGAGGCGCTGAGCCAGGGCGACTATGACGCTATTACCATAGTGCTCAACGAGACCTCGACGGGTATCATGAACCCTATCAAGGAAATCGCGGCCATGATCCACGCCAGGTATCCCGACGTGCTGATTCTGGTGGATGCCGTGAGCGGCATGGCCGGTGCCAAGATCGAGTTTGACGCCTGGGGCTTGGACGTGTGCCTGGCAGGTGTACAAAAGTGTTTTGCTTTGCCGCCTGGGCTGACCGTGTGCGCTGTGAGTGACCGGGCGCGCGAACGGTGCCAGACAGTGCCCAATCGTGGTTTCTACTTTGCCTGGGATGCCATGGATGGTAAGTACGAGAAGCACCAAACCCCTGCCACCCCGGCCATCAGCCTGATTCAGGCGCTCAACGTGCAAATGGACGCTATTCTGGCTGAAGGACTAGATAACCGCTGGGCGCGTCACGAGGAGATGGCCCATTTCGTGCAGGACTGGGCGCGCAAGTACTTTAAACTGTACAGTGATGAGCGTTATCTGTCGCACACGGTGACTAACATTGAGAACAATCGGGGTATCAGCGTGGCTGATCTGAACAAGGCATTGGGCGAACGCGGCGCTATGATTTCCAACGGCTATGGTACGTTGAAGGAAAAGTGTTTCCGCATTGCCCATATGGGCGACATCACGCTGGATGACCTCAAGTGGCTTACTGCCCAGATTGAGGACATTCTGGGACTGTAAAGCCGAGTGCTCTTGTTACTCTCCAATCCCTGCGTGTAACCAAGCAGGGTGCAAACTGAAGGAGTTTTCGATGAAGGTATTGATTTGTGATCCAACGGCTCCCCAGGCCATTGAGAAGATGCGCGCTGCCGGGATTGAGGTAGACGTGCGCGATGATGTTTCGGCTGAGGAGTTGCCCGAGGTGCTCCCTGCCTACGATGGGATGGTCGTCCGCAGCCGGACCAAAGTGCGTCAATCTCTCATCGACCAGGCGACCAATCTCAAGGTGATCGTGCGTGGTGGTGTTGGCCTGGATAACATCGACGTAGATCACGCGCGCTCCAAGGGGATCGCTGTGCTCAACACGCCGGCCGCCAGCTCGGTGTCGGTGGCGGAATTGACCATCGGCTATATGTTCGCTCTGGCGCGTCGTATTCCCCAGGCGATTGCCTCGATGAAGTCCGGCTTGTGGGAGAAGAAGAAATTCAAAGGAACGGAGCTGGCTGGCAAGCGGCTGGGGCTGATAGGCTGTGGCCGCATCGGCTGCGAAGTGAGTGAAAGGGCCAGTGCGCTGGGTATGGATGTCATCTTTTCCGACATCGTCTGCGTCGATCTCGAATGCGCCGAGCAGACAGAGCTGGACGAGGTGATTCGGACCTCGGACTATATCTCGCTCCATATCCCCCACACCCCTGAGACCCACAACATCCTGGGTGCGAAAGAATTCGCGGCGATGAAAGACGGGGTTTACATCATCAACTGCGCCCGAGGGGGGACAGTAGATGAAGACGCCCTGTACGAGGCGATTCAGTCGGGCAAAGTAGCCGGGGCGGCCCTCGACGTGTATGCTGAGGAACCCAGCAAGGGGCACAAGTTGTTTACGCTGGAGCAGGTGATCGGTTCGCCCCACATGGGTGCAGTAACCAAGGAAGCCCAGGCCCGCGTTGGCGACGAGGTGGCCGAGAAAATGATTGGGTTTTACGAGGAGAATTTCTAATATGGCCGTAATTAAGCCATTTCGAGGGGTGCGCTACAATCGCGAGCGCTTCGACGACTTGTCGCTGGTGGTCAGTCAGCCATACGACCGGGTGCGCTATGGCTTGCAGGACAAGTACTATGGCCAGAGCGACTATACGGTCGTCAAGATCATCAAGGGTAGGGCGTTTGAGGAAGACGATGAGCAGAACAATGTCTATACCCGCGCCCGCGACTATCTTCATGTCTGGCTCGACGAAGGTGCGTTGATTACTGAGGAGACCCCGGCTGTGTACGTTTTGCACCAAACCTTTACCCTCCCCGGTGGTCAGCAGTATACTCGCAAGGCGTTCGCTACTGCTTTTGAGATTAGCACTTTTGACGAAGGGATTGTGTTGCCGCACGAGCGAACCCTGTCAGGCCCCAAGGTGGATCGACTTAACCTGGTCCGTGCCACCGAGACCTACTTTGGTCACATTTTTATGTTGTACCCCGACGAGGAGAACCGGGTCAACGCGATTCTCGATCAAGCGGTCAAAAACCTGCCACCGGCCCTGGTGCGCGAGCTGTTTGAGAGCGCTGTGGAGCAACGTTTCTGGATAGTGACCGATCCCGAGGTGATTGCTCAGGTTGAGGCCGAGATGGCACCCAAGAAGAATCTGATCATTGCCGATGGTCATCATCGCTACGAGACCGCCATCAACTATCGGGACGAGGTGCGCGCCAAACACCCCGATGCACCCGCCAACGCTGGTTTCAACTATCGTATGGTGACGTTGGTGAGTATGTCAGACCCAGGCCTGGTCATCTTGCCTACTCACCGGCTGATGCACTCATACACCACCAAGACCAGCCAGCAGGTGATTGAGGATGCCCGGAAGTACTTTCATGTTGAGTCGGTCCCTGATCGGGCGGCGTTGGAAGCAGCCCTGGCGGATGCGACGACCCAAATGCCTCGCATCGGCTTTTACGACGGCGACTATACGGTGTTTACGCTCAAAGGCCCCGAGGTCATGGCTCAAGTGTTTCCCGATCGAGACCCGGCCTGGCGGATGCTCGATGTAAGCATCTTGCACGAGTTGTTGATCGAACGAGTGATGGAGCTCTCGAAGGAGAGCATCGAGCGCAAGGAGAACATCGATTACTTGCGCGAGGTCGAGATGGGCTACGAGCAGGTGGACAAAGGTGAGGCGAATTTCTTGTTTGTCATGAACTCTACCCGTATGGCTGAGGTGCAGGCTTGTACTGCGGCTGGCGTCAAGATGCCTCAAAAGTCGACCGACTTTTATCCCAAGATCATTAGTGGGTTGGTGGCCTTGCCCGTCGGACCTGACCAGCGGTTGTAGGCTCGGTCCACATCGTTCATCCATAGCGCTGTTCCGCTTTGCTTGTGGTCCAGGTGTCTGAGGTAAGTGCCACATGGGGGGGGCAGGCGAACGTGGTGAGTGAATTCATTCACCGCGTCATCACAGACAACTGAATAGCACCGCCTGTCTATATGCAAGCAGCCCCAACTTTGAGTTGGGGCTGTTTGCGTCCGTGAGGTGGGGGGGGATTTGGGTATTAGGTATTGGGGATTGAAAATCGACAGGTTGACAGCTTGTCTGAAGCGTGATATGCTTGAATGCGCATACAGCCATTAAGCCAAACGGGATGGTGAGAAGATGTTCCCTGACCTGCTAACTTATGCACCGACGGTCACAGCAGAATTCCACCTCTCGCTGCCGCAAGACCTGATCACTTCCTTACACCTGCTGCAATTGGTGGATGACTGTGAGGGTCTGAGCGATTGGGTGTACCAGATAGCGGCGGCTTTACCCGAAGATTTCCGGGCTGAGTTGGGCCTGCTGGACTATCCTATTAAATGGTGCTTTCGCCGGCAAGATAGCCTGATCTGGCGTCTAGCACCCGATCATCTTGCTCATGCCGACATGGAAGCCTTTCGCAGCTATCTAGAGGCGACCCCGGCGACCGAATTTCGACGCGTGTTGTTGCTCAACCTTGACCTGGCTGCCGAGGAACCCTCGGTGGACGGCGCCGATGACGCTACGCTGCGCCGCGTGTTGTCACAGGTGCGCCAGGCAGAGCGAGAAAAACGAGGCCAGGCCTTTGCGGACCGCCTGGATGAGGAACAACTCGTCGAGCTGGTGCAGCAACCGCAATCTTTCAAAGAACGGCTCATCCGCTTGTTGACTCGCTTCTGGGAGCAGTACTATCGACAGGATTTTGAGAGCCATCGCGAGGCGTTGGCGCGCAGCGTGGCCTATCACCAGCGGCAGACTTATCCACGTGACTTTATCAGCCTCTTTCGCCAGGTCACCGGGCGGGTGCTATCACCGTCCGTCCAGGATTACGTGCAGGGGCATATTGGACAGGTCGCGCGGGTCATCTTTAGCCCGTGTGCGCACCTGGGGCTATATTTCCAGTTGACCTTGTCTCACCGGACCCTCGTCGTCGCCTTTAACTATCGCACGACGCCGGCCTATGAGACCACCGGGACAGCTACTGTCGAGCTATTTCCTCCGCTCAAGGCATTGGCCGACGAGACGCGACTGCACATTTTGTCGTTGCTTCGGGAGCGCGAGCTGTGCGCCCAAGAGATCGTCAAAGCTGTTGGCCTATCGCAATCCACTGTCTCACGGCACTTGCAGCTTTTGGAGCG
>CBFDAD010000080.1:0-7014 GCA_965602705.1 uncultured bacterium | reverse complement strand
CCGCGCATAGCCATCGGGCACCCAGGCTGGCGTGCCAAAGAAATCCACAATGAGGCCAGTGCCGGTCGTATCACGGTCCAGAGCGGATAATAGGAATTCGCCGCGCTTGACCCGGCGGTAGACGTTCAGTAGAGAGGCGCGGGTCGAGATCATGTTGAAGCCGTGGGCTACACGCAGGCCCATGACGTACTGATGCAGCCGTTCCGGTTCTAGATGCTCGGCGATGGCGATGAGCGGATAACCCAAGGAACCCAGGCCATGGATCATTAGCTCCATCGGCCCCATGTGCCCTGAAGTGATTACCGCACCCCGTCCCTCTTCCACAAGCCGGTCAATGTGCTCCGTCCCCTCGATCCGCATGCGGCGCGTGATCTCTTCCAACGGCATATCGGACAGCCGCAACATTTCGTAATAATTCAACAGCCGGTTTTCAAACGCCTTACGAGCCAACTGAGAGATCTGTGAGGGGTCGGCCTCCGGTCCCAGTACGTGCCGGGCGTTATCACGGTTGGCTTTGGCCACGGGAGAGACGCGATAAACCACCCTCCCCGACCAAGGAGCAATAGCCATCCCCCAACGCTCCGGCAAACGCCGCGCCAAAAACACGGCGAGTCGCAAGAAAAGATACTGCAACATATGAGATATGCAGCCAAAAACGGTCAGCCGTCAGAGCTTGAACCGTGCGTAATCGAGTAGCAATTACTGACGGCTGATCGTCTAGGCGCTCGCTACTTGGCGCTCGCCAGCATCTCGGACAACGGCTCGCTCATGGTCTCCTCGCCGGCGATAAACTTTTCGACGAGACGGCGGGCTTCGTCGTCGGTGTACTGCACCGGCGGCGACTTCATAAAGTAGGACGAGGGAGCGGTCATGGCGCCGCTCAACCCTCGGTCCAGGGCCAACTTGCAGCAGCGAACCGCGTCAATCATCACGCCGGCAGAGTTGGGTGAGTCCACGACCTCCAGCTTGAGTTCCACGTTTAACGGCAACTCGCCAAAGGTGGTGCCCTCTATGCGGATATGGCACCACTTGCGGTCCTCCAGCCAGGGCACATAGTCACTTGGACCAACGTGCACGTTCTTTTCGCCCAGTTCGTACTCGATCTGGCTCGTGACGCTTGTCGTCTTGGAGATCTTTTTGCTCTCCAGTCGCTCCCGCTCCAACATGTTGTAAAAGTCCATGTTGCCGCCAAAGTTGAGCTGGTAAGTGCGGTCAATGCGCACCCCCCGGTCCTGGAACAGCCGGCTCAGTACGCGGTGAAGAATCGTCGCGCCGACCTGGCTCTTGATGTCATCGCCGATGACGGGTAGACCACGCTCTTTAAAGCGTTGCTGCCAGTAGCGCTCGCGGGCAATAAAAACGGGAATGCCGTTCACAAAACCACACCCGGCGTCCAGAATCTGCTCCACGTACCACTTGGTGGCCATCTCACTGCCGACCGGCAGAAAGTTGATAACGACGTCGGTCTTGGTGTCCTTCAAAATGCTAATGATGTCAGCCGTGGGACCGGGCGCTTTGGTGATGACCTTTTTCAAGTACTTGGCCAGGCCGTCATGGGTCATACCCCGGTGAACAGGCACATCGAGAAAGGGCACATCGGCGAACTTGGCGGTATTGTTGGGCCCAGAAAAGATCGCCTCCGACAGGTCCTTGCCTACCTTTTCTATATCAATGTCAATGGCAGCAACGATCTCAATGTCGCTGATGTGATAGCCGCCCACGCGCGGGTGCATAAGCCCTGGCACAAAGGCGTCGTCAGGCGCGTCCTTGTAGAACTGAAGCCCTTGCACCAACGCCGAGGCGCAGTTGCCAATCCCGATGATCCCTACACGAACTTTGTCTTTTGCCATTTTGCACTCCTTGAATATGTGCTAAATTGTTGATGATTGAATCAACCTACATGCCCAACAGCTCTTCAAACGCAGACTGATAAGCAGCCACGCGCTCCCGGTCCAGAGCGTAGTAACTCTCACGCCCCGCCCGGCGCACGGTGACGATCTGAGCCTGGCGCAGACGACGCAAATGCCACGAGACCAACGGTTGGCTAATGCGCAAATGTTGAGCCAGGTCAGACACCGTCAACTCGTCGCTCTCGGCCAAGGCATGCAGCATACGTAATCGCCAGACCTCCTTGAGAGCATAAAAGTAGTGGGTCAACTCCTGCCAGTCGGTCTCTTGCATTGACTCAGCCACCAGATTCTGCCCCCAAGATTTCTCACACCTTTCTCATAAGCGACGGCTTATAATATAAGCAACGGCTTATATATTACCCCCAAAAACCAAGATTGTCAACCCCTAAACCACTACACCGGCTTGCCAAAACCGCCCAGTTCAGTTATAATGCCAAACACTGATCGGGGCGTGGCGCAGTTCGGACAGCGCGCACGGTTCGGGTCCGTGAGGTCCCCGGTTCAAATCCGGGCGCCCCGACCAATTTGCGCGGCGCAGTGGTTCTATTTGATCCACTGCGCCGTTGCTTATCTTGACCGTCACCGACTTGAAACTTTGCGGTCTCAATGATATACTGAATCTCGGGCACTGAGCAATCGACTCTGGATGAACACTCAGAAGGCGGAAAAATGCCTAAGCGCAAGATCTTTGCTGCTTCGGAAAACGATGGTTGCGCGGTTGAGTTTATCGTCTTTCTCTTGGTGATTCTCTTTTTCGTGATCGTCGTGACGTCAAGCACGACGGAGACACGGATCACCTCGCAAAGTAGCCCCTCCGCATCCCCAGTTCGCTCGACTGCGACCGCCGTCCCTGGACCCGGCACACCTTCCTTCGCCTGCCAGCCAGGCATCGCGGCCGGCAAGACCATCAACGTGGTCCACGCCTCGGTGCGGATGCGTCACTCTCCCGGCTATATTGAAAAGGACGATACTAAGGACAGCAAACACTATATGAAAAACGGTGACAAGGTCGTGATCAAGGGCGGCCCACAGATTAAAGACGGGCTGTGCTGGTGGCTTGTGGAACATAACGGCTACCAGGGGTGGACCGCCGATCACAGCCGTGAGGGACGTCGCTTGTTGTCGGCCGGTCCATGACGAGGATGGCCTGAGCACAGATTCGTTGAAATGGTTGAAATCCATACCCAAGAGGAGAAACGGATTTAATGAGCAGTCTTTTGAGCAAATTGAAGACCCTGATTAGTGCGGGCACGCGCGGGTCACGCCAGCACAAACGAGAATCCACCCCACCGGACGAGACAGAACCCCAAGAGGCGCCGGTGCCCGAAGTGACCGAAGCGCCCGCCCATCAGCGCGACCTGCCCCCAGTTACAGAAGCGCCGCTGGCCGAGCCTACAGCGCGCCCGGCAGAGTCGATCCAAGTATCGTCGCGGTCTGATTCCACCGCCGTGCGCCGATCGGCAAAACCCGTCAAAGATGCCGATACAGGTAAAGATCAAAGCGAGGCGCTGGAAGAAGAGCGCGTCGTCGACCTGTTGAAAGGCAAATCGTCGTAACGTGACGCTCACCAACATCGACGTCGAACAGGTCCGCGCCGGCATCCCAGCGCTGAGCGCGAGCATCTACCTGAACACCGGCACCTTTGGCCCTTTGCCCCGCGTCGTCACCGACGAGATTCGCCGGGCATACGCCAAGATCGAACGGCTGGGCACCTTTTCCCCGCTCGTCTTTAAGGAGATGGAGTTGGAAGGGCTGGAAGACACGCGGCGCAAAGCAGCCGCCCTGATGCACGCCTACCCCGACGAAATCGCCTTTACCCACAATGTGACTGACGGCATCAACGTCGTCCTCCACGGCCTCGACTGGTCAGCGGGCGACGAGGTCATCATCAGCAATCAGGAACACCCGTCTGGCACCATCCCCTGGCTGGCCCTCACCGAACGGCGCGGGGTCGTCGTACGCTTGTTGCCCGTCCGCGTTGACCACGATGCAATGGTGGCCGATTTCCAAGCGCTGATCGGGCCTCGCACCCGGTTGGCCTGTCTCAGCCACGTGAGCTGTATGACCGGCGCGCGCCTGCCGGTGGCCCGGCTGTGTGCCGTCGCCCGCGCTGCAGGCGTCCTGACCTTGATTGATGGCGCGCACGCGGAAGGCCAGTTTCCCATCGACGTGCCGGACATCGGTCCCGACTTTTACGCCGCCTGCGGCCACAAATGGCTGCTTGGCCCCCAGGGCACCGGGGTGCTGTACGTGCGCCGGGAGCGCCTGTCCGACCTGCGACCAGTGTGGCTCGGCTGGGGTGTGAACAAGCCCCTCGACCGGGACGCGATGACCTACGAACTGGAACCAACCGCGGCCCGTTTCGAGCAGAGCACGCAGCCCTGGCCGCTTTACCTGGCTCTGGGGCGCGCGATTGACTATGTTCAAGAGATAGGCTTGATCAACATCGAGGCCCGAGTGCGCTGGTTGGTCGCCCGCTTTCGCCAGCGCCTGGCGGCTATCCCCGGCCTGAGGTTCCACACGCCTGCCGACCCGGGGTCGGCTGCCGGATTGGTCACTTGCTCCGTACCTGGTTGGGAAGCAGAAGCGCTAAGCCAACATCTATGGCAGAATCAGCGCATCCTCACTAACTTTATCCGCGAGTTTAACGCGTTACGCTTCTCTGTGGCCTTTTTCAACACGGACGAAGAGCTGGACACAGCCGCCGTGGCCCTGGCCCAGGCTGCGCAGCGGCATACATGACACGCTGGCGCGGCTTATCCCAGCCATCGTGAACGCCAACGCGCTATTGGGACAGTAGACGGAGGTAATGAAAAAGCCCCGGCTCTCGAGCCGGGGCTAGCACAAAAACCACCGCAGTGTACTAAGGGCCAACCTGCAAGAACTCGGAGGCAACCCACCCCTCCCGGCCGACCAGGGCTTCGCTCCCTAGCGGCGCGTCCAGAACCCGCACCTCTTGCCACTCAAAGTTACCGGCGACCTGGCGTCCTTCCAATAGTTCGACGACTGTATCCTGTGGCAAAACGTCGATGGTACCGCCGTTAGGCGCATCCCGCAACCATACGCCACCAAAAACAGACACGGTAGCCGTTTGCGGGGTTGGCTCCAAGGCCAGCGTCTCAGTAGGCTCTTCTGGCAGCGGGGGAACATCTGTGCCCACCGGTTGCAGTGTATCAGTCGGCAGGACGGCCGGGCCGGGCTCGCCCGAGCCTGGCGTCACTGTTGCTATCACTGAGGTAGTCGGCGCAGGTGTGCGGCTCGTCTGGGACACTTCTGCGGACTCGGACTGTTGCCCCAGCCAACCCAGACCAAAGACGACGATGCCAATCAGAATAAGAATGCCTGCCCGTGAGACCGCACCCATCATCTCGCTGGTAGCGACATCACGCTCGACTCCAAATACCGCCCGCACCCTGGCCCGCCACTCCCGAAAGGCAACCCACAAAAAGTAAACGGCGACCAATCCCAACGCGACCGCGACATAAATTGAGATACGCCCCAAAAGACCCCCGATGGCTTCAAACATCGTAGCTCTCTTTCTCCATCTAAAAAATGGCTGCGACGCGATTATAACACAGGGGTGAGCTTATGACAATCTCAAGCGTGCTACCCCACTAATGGTTTGGCCGCCTGCCATAACGCCTCCAATTCGTCGAGACTGAGCTGCCTGAGGTCCAGGCGACGGCGACGAGCCTCGGCTTCGACCCAGGCAAACCGCCGCGCAAAGCGAGCATTGGCCTGTCGCAACGCCGCCTCGGGGTCCACGTCCAGCCAGCGGGCCCAATTGACCACGGCGAAGAGCAAATCGCCCAGCTCGGCCGTGCGCTCCGCGTCGTCGGTGGCGGCGCGCAGCTCTTCTATCTCCTCACCGATCTTGTCGACCACGCCGTCCACGTCAGGCCAGTCAAAGCCAACGCGCGCCGCCCGGCGGCCGTAGGCATCGGCTAGCGCCAACGCCGGCAACGTTTGCGGCACCCCCCCAAGGGTCGATCGCAGGCCGTCGTCGCTCTGGCTCCTGCTACGACGCTCCTCGGCTTTGATCTCCTCCCAATTGCGGGTCACCTCATCGGTACCCGAGACGACGCGTTCGCCCCACACGTGAGGGTGACGGTGCTTGATCTTGGCATCAACAGCCGCGACCACGTCGGCCATGCTGAACTCGCCGGTCTCGACAGCGATCTGGGCGTGGAGCACGATTTGCAGCAACAAGTCGCCCAACTCTTCACGCAGTGCCTCCACGTCCTCTTGATCCAGCGCGGTCAACACCTCATAAGTCTCTTCTAAAAGATTAGAGCGCAGCGACTGGTGCGTCTGCTCCCGGTCCCAGGGGCAGCCATCAGGCGCGCGCAGGTGAGCTATCGTCTCCTGAAAGCCTTCAAAGCTGCCGGTCTGCGGCAGGGGCGGCAAGTACAGTGTCGTCAGGTGCGCCACCTCGGGCCGGCGATCAAGCTCGTATAGCGGCAAGGTCTCCATCTGCTCGCCGGCGGTGCCAGCGCTGTGCACCAGCACCACAGGGTGCTCGGGAGGGTATTGATTCATGAGCGTCAGCTTGAGATCGGCGGCCAGCGCAGGGCTGTAAAGTTGAGCCACCAGCGCCGGCAGGTCGGGGTTGAGCGGAGGATGATACATCCCGGCCAGTTCCGTAGCGTCTACCAACTGCAATCCGGCCAGGGCATCAATCCTCAACGCAACCAGCACCGGCTCGACAAAGCTCAGCCCAGCGACGATCCGCACCGGCAACTGGGCTTCGCCAGCCGCGTCCAGGATGCGCCCCACCGACGCCTCGCCCACCAGTGGATGCCCCGGCACAGCATAAACCACTCCTTCTAGCCGTCGCCCCAGCGCCAGAACCTCGGTGGCGATGGCGGTATAAACCTCGCCAAAGTCGCCTGCTTTTTCATACAGATGATCAAACGAGTGCAGGGTGAGCCCTTGAGGAAGCGCTTCGACGGTGGGATGCCGCCGCGTGCGCAGATAAACCTCCTTCGCCCCCTCCAGCACGTCCCAGGCTTCGCGCGTCAGATGGGCCGGGTCGCCCGGCCCGAGACCGACGATGATAATAGACATAAGTGACTCCTCGATTGCTGCACCTGCACCCCGCCAG
>CBFDAD010000079.1:0-7022 GCA_965602705.1 uncultured bacterium | reverse complement strand
GGGCGTCTCAACCTCGATAAAGCCGTGGTCGTCGAGAAAGCGCCGCAGCGCCGACACAACGCGCGCCCGCGTCCAAAAGATCTGGCGCACCTCGGGGTTGACGGATAGGTCGGCATAGCGTTGGCGGTAACGTTCCTCAACGTCGCTAAAGGCAGAGTGACGTACAACCTGGCCGTCTACTTCCTGCTCTTTCACCACCGGCAACGGGCTGATGGCCTTGGACAGCACGCGCAATTCTTTGACCCGCACGCTGATTTCTCCGCTACGGGTGCGCATCATGATCCCTTGGGCGCTGACAAAGTCACCCAGGTCCAACCCCTTCTTGAACACTTGATAGGTCTTTTCACCAACCTCGTTAATGCGAATAAAGAGTTGAACCCTTGCGCTGCCGTCTTCGATGTGGGCAAAGCTGCTTTTGCCCATGATGCGGACGCTCTTGAGCCTTCCAGTGACGGTGACGTTGACTTGCTCGCCGTCGTCAGCGGCCTTATAAGCGGCGATGGCCTCGGCAACGGTGTGCGTTCGCTCGACGCGGCGAGGGTAGGGATCAATGCCCTGCTCTTGTAGCCATTGCAGCTTGGCTAGGCGCTGTTGTTCCAGGTTGGTGAACTCGCGCATAGGTTTCTCCTTATGGGGGCTGTAGAGTTGAGTGGGTTGCTTGAGCTCCCGGCGTGGGAAACTAGGTCAGACCTGTGTGAGCTTTCGAATCACAGGCTCACAGCGGGGTCGTTCGATTGCATTCGAGACCAGACCGTTGGGCAAAGTCGGTCGAGCCGCCGATGTTGTTACTCAATGGCGACGATCTTGAACTTGATCAGCCCAGCAGGTGCGTTGATCGTCACAGTATCCCCGACCTTGCTCCCCATCAATCCCCGTCCCAGGGGGGACTGGTTGGAGATAAGTCCGGCCACCGGGTCGGCCTCGGCAGACCCGACCACCTGATATTTTTCCGGCTCGCCTTCCTCGTAGCCCACCTCAACTACAGTCACGCGGCTGCCCAATCCCACGTGGTCGGTGGGACCGTTCTCCTCGATGAGCTCGGCGTTTCCAAGGATTGTTTCCAGGGTTAGGATGCGACCTTCGACAAACGCCCGCTCATTCTTGGCGTCTTCGTATTCGGCGTTCTCTTGAATGTCGCCGCCCTCCATCGCCTCGTGAAGGCGTTGGGCCACCTCTTCGCGGCGTACCGTTCGAAGATGTTGCAACTCCTCTTGGATCTTTTTCAAACCTTTTGGCGTAAGAAAAGTTGTTTGCTCTGCCATGAGCGTCGTCCTCGCACCTCGAATTAAAATTGAGAATAAAAAGGCTCTTGCTCCCCTGGGAGCCGCGAGCGCTATTCATCGCTGTCCTAAAACAATATATCCCGACGACCTCTCCCTTCCAATGATGAGGGTTGATTCGTCGGGTTAAAAGCGCGCATATTATACACGAAACCAAATGTTTTGTAAAGGTGCAATTTGTCGCATTACGCGACCGTTTGAGCGATTCGCGGCGTTGCTTCGGACCTCCAAGACTGGGGCTCTTGACAATTGCTCAGTGTGCATTATAATGCTCATTAAATGAGTGAACGCTCATTTAATGAGCGTGTATTTCATTCCGGGAGGATTTATGGCTGGGAGGACAAAGGAGAGCAGGAGAGGGCGCGAAGGGCGCCGCCAGCGGCGCGTCGCGCGGCGCCGGAGTGAGATCCTGGCTGCAGCGGCGTGGGTCTTTGCTTCACAGGGTTATGCCAACGCCACGACGAGAGAAATCGCCGACGAGGCGGACATGGCAGAGGGCACGCTCTACAATTACTTTGATGGCAAGCGAGAGATCTTGTTGGCCATAGCCAATGAAGCGGAAGCTCCTATGGAGGCCGCCTTGCTGGAAGCGGGCAGAATGGAAAGTCGCGCGGAGATGATCGCGATGGCTGAAAAGGCCCTGGACATCTCTAGCACCGAGCTCCCGTTCACCCGCACCCTGTTAACTGAGGCCTGGTTGGATGATGACATACTGCAGGGCTTTGTCTCCGTTCGGCTCAAGCGCATCCATCAGCGCCTGGTGGACTTTATCGAAGAGCGCATTGACGCTGGGATGTTCCGCGCCATCGACTCGACGCTGGCAGCGCAGATAGTCATCGGTATGTTTGGTGGGTTGATGCTCCCGGCCCTGCGTGGGGTCGCGTCGCCTCCTTCTGTGGAGAGACGCCACGCGTTGGCGGAGACGGTGGTGGATTTACTCCTTGACGGCGTCCGCGCCCAAGAAGTATAACTCTGTGCTGCGGGTTTAGCTCAACATCTGCTCGAGGAGATCGGATGCTGCAACGAATCTGGGCTGTGATGCAAAAAGAGTTCATTCAGACTTTGCGGGATCGCCGCACGTTGTTGATCCAGCTCGGTATGCCCATACTCCAGTTGTTCATTTTTGGGTACGCCATCAGTACCACCGTCGAGCACGTCCCGACCGTGGTGGCTGATCAGAGCCTCGATGTTGCCAGTCGTGCTTACGTGGACGCTATGGTGGCCTCTAGTTATTTCGACGTCATCGCCTACGTTCCCGACCAGGATGCCGTGATTCGGGCTATTGACGCGGGGCGCGCCCAGGCAGGCATCGTGATTCCGCCCGACTTTGACACGCGCGTGGAGCGCGGCGATGCGCAGGCATTATTATTGATCGATGGTTCGGATGTGTTCACCACCCAGTCGGCTTACAACGCAGCGATTGCCATCGCGCAGGCCCATGCGACCGAGGTGCTGGTGACTCAAGTGCAGCGCTCGGGGCAGGCACAGGGCGGGGAGAGCCTGATCCCTTTGGATGCTCGCGTCCGCATCCTCTATAACCCTAATCTGGAGGATCTCTTGTTCCTGATTCCCAGCATGGCGGCGATGCTCTTACAGACCCAGACGATCGCCCTGACTGCCGCCGCCGTGGTCCGCGAGCGCGAGATGGGCACCATCGAGCAACTCTTGGTCACTCCTATCCGGCCCGGCGAGCTTTTGTTGGGCAAGATTGCTCCCAACATCGTCATCGCGCTCGTCAACATGCTCACCATCATCGGGATCGGGGTTTTCTGGTTCGGTGTGCCCTTTCAAGGTAATTTCTGGCACTTTTTCTGGCTGTCATTCATGTACGTGTTCTCTGGGCTGGGCCTGGGGTTGTTGATCTCGACCGTCTCCCAGAATCAGAGGCAGGCCCAGCAACTGACCATGATGATGATGTTATTGGGTCTGGTGCTGGGGGGCTTTATTTTTCCGCGCTACGCGATGCCGGCCGCTATCCGTATCGCTGGCAATCTCTTCCCACTGACCTACTTTATCCCCATTGCGCGGGGCATCATCGCCAAAGGCGTGCCCCTCGAGTTCCTGTGGGGGCAGATAGTGGCGCTGTTGGTTTACATCGTCGTGATCATGATCTTTGCCGTGCGCGCGTTCAACCAGGGTTTGGATTGAGACGGGGGGAGGATGTTGAAACGACTCAAGCGTCTCAGCGCTCTCATCCGTAAGGAGATGACCCAGCTCCGGCGGGACCGGCGCACGTTGGCGATTATCCTGGCGCTCCCTCTGATCGAGCTGTTTCTCTTTGCGTACGCCGTGGATCTCACGGTGGATCATCTGCCCACCGTGGTCGCCGATATGAGCCTGGATGCGCAGAGCCAGGATTTTATCGATGCGTTGTCAGTCTCGGGTTATTTTGACATGAACTTTTACGTGGAGAGCGAGGCTGAGGTCATTCGGGCCATCGATGCAGGGCAGGCGCGAGCCGGCATCGTGATCCCGCCAGACTTTGGGGCGCAGGTTGAGCGCGGCAACGCCCAGGTACTCGTTATCCTGGATGGGTCTGAATCGTTCTCCGTCCGGTCGGGCTACAGCGCAGCGACCACCATCGCCCAGGCCTACGCGCTGGATCTGGTGACGGAAAAGGTAAACCGTGTGGGGACCGATATGGTGACGACGCCCATTACATCCTCCACCCGCGTTCTCTACAACCCTAATCTGGACGATTTGATTTTTGTCATGCCGGGGTTGGTTGCGATGTTGTTGCAGGTATTGGCGGTCAACGTCACAGCGCAGGCCGTCGTCCGCGAGTACGAAATGGGGACCATCGAACAACTTTTGGTCACGCCGGTACGCCCAATGGAGTTGATTGTAGGCAAGCTGGTGCCCAATTTCTTGGTCGTTTCCGTGACTTTGCTGGCCGTTACGTTAGCGGGCATTTTCTGGTTTGGGATCCCTTTCCAGGGTAACCCGTGGCTCTTTGCCTGGCTTTCTGTATTGTTCATCATCTCTGGGCTGGGGCTGGGCCTGTTGGTCTCAACGGTGGCGCAAACACAAAAACAAGCACAGCAAATAGCGGCCACGCTGATGTTGCTGAGTATGTTGCTCACGGGCTTTATTTATCCACGCGGGCCGATGCCGCCCGTGGTCCGGACCATCGGAAACCTGATCCCCTTGACTTATTCTATCCGTATCGTGAGGGGAATTATCACCAAAGGGGTTGGGATTGCCTTTATGTGGAGCGACGTGGTGGCACTGGCGATCTATGGGATCGTGATCATGGTCCTGGCCGCATCGACGTTCAAGAAGCGCTTGGATTAGTGGTTAACTCTGGGTTTTTGACTGTGGCAGGAAGGAAAGTAACGGGCGTGGAAACCGATACGATTTATGCACGAGGTCTGGTGAAACAGTTCAAGACCAGGCGCAGCGCGGTGACCGCCGTCAACGGCGTGGACTTACAGGTCAGGCGCGGGGAGACTTTTGGCCTCATCGGGCCAGATGGAGCTGGCAAGACGACGACCACCCGTGTCATCTTGGGGTTACTCAGGCGCACCGCCGGCGAGAGTAGCATCCTGGGCTACGATTCCATGCGCGACACCTATGCTATCCGCGAGCGCGTGGGCTACATTGCTCAACAGTTTGCTCTCCCCCCCGACATGACGGTGATGGAGAACATGCGCTTCTTCGCCAATGTCCAGGGGGTCAGCCGGGAGGAACAGCAAAAGCGTATCCCTGAATTGCTCGAGTTCGCCGGCCTGAGCCGCTTCACTGACCGGATGGCGGGCCGGCTCTCCGGGGGAATGAAGAAAAAGCTGGCCCTGGCGTCCAGTCTGGTCCACGAACCCCAGGTGATGATGTTGGATGAGCCAACCCTGGGCGTTGACCCGGTCAGCCGCCGTGAGTTTTGGAGCCTGCTGGGCAATCTGCGCGCGGAGAAGGGGCTGACCATCTTTGTCTGCACCCCCTACATGGATGAAGCAGAACGCTGCAATTGGGTGGGGCTGATGTATGCAGGTCAACTCGTCGCTCACGACACCCCGCAAGCGATCAAAAAGATGGTGCCAGGCCGCCTGCTCGAGTTCACACCCTCGGATTTTGAGCGCGCTGGGCCGCTGGTCGCCGGATTGGAGGGCGTGTTGGAGATGCAGACCTACGGGCTGATGCTGCACGTCTTTGTGGACGATGTAGAAAGGCGCCGGCGGGAGATCGAAGCCGCGTTAGCCGGGCAGGGAATCTCTTGCGAAGGGATGCGTGAAATCGAGCCGCGCATGGAAGAGGCGTTCATCAGTTTGATACGGAAACAAGAGACCAATGGCTGAGAAAAGCGAGATCGAAGGCTCTGGCAATCAAGATGACCCCATCGTGGTCCGAGACTTGACCAAGCATTTCGGCGACTTTGTCGCCGTGGACCACGTCACCTTTACGGTAAAGCGGGGCGAGGTCTACGGTTGGCTCGGGCCCAACGGCGCGGGCAAGACGACGACGATTCGTATGCTGCTGGGCTTACTGCAGCCCACTGAGGGCCGGGCACGGGTGCTGGGCTATGATCCGGCGACCCAGGCCAAAAAGATGCAGGCCCACGTGGGCTACATGTCGCAGCTCTTTACCCTCTACAATGACCTGACCGCCCGCGAGAACATCCGCTTCTATGGCCAGGCTTATGGGCTGTCCAGGGGTGAACTGCGCCGCCGTCAGGCTGAGATTTTGGAGATGGCCGGGCTGGTGGGGCGCGAGAATACGCTCACCGCTAACCTCTCCGGCGGATGGAAGCAGCGGCTGGCGTTGGGGTGTGCCATTGTTCATAAGCCACAAGTGGTCTTTTTGGATGAACCCACCGCCGGTGTGGACCCTATCAGTCGGCGCGAGTTCTGGAAGCTCATCTACACGATGGCCAAAAACGGCGTGACCGTTCTGGTTACCACCCACTATATGGACGAGGCCGAATTGTGCCAGCGGGTCGGTTTTCTCAGTGAGGGCCGGCTGGTGGCCCTGGACACACCGGACCGGCTTAAGGAGACCGAGATGCACGGCCAGGTGCTGGAAATCAACGCGTCGAACCCGGACCGGGGGATGCGCGTGCTAAAAAAGGCCCAGGCCAGCGGCCGTCTGCCTTGCGACGAGGTCGCTCTCTATGGCGCGCAGATTCACGTCGTCGTGCCAAGTGCCGAGGCGTTCAGGCAACCGGTCAGGGGGCTGTTGGAAAGCGAGGGGGTTGAGGTGCACGCCATTGAGTGGATCGCCCCAACGCTGGAGGATGTTTTCATTTCGTCGGTAAAGCCTCGGGGAGAATAGGGATATGGAAGAAAAGGGTGTGAAACAGCAGGGGCGCGCACGTTGGCTCTACCGCGTCGTCGCGGGGCTTGTGGGCGTGGTCCTGGGAATTATCGTCGCTCAGCAGACTGGATTGATGCCCCCGCTGCGAGCTAAGGGCGTCCCGCTGGCCGATGCGGTTGATGACGACGCTCTGGAGGCGTCCGGGATTGTCCAGGTTGAGGATATCTCCATTGCCAGTGAATATGGCGGGCGCATCTTGGATATTCCGGTCGCCGAAGGGCAAAGCGTCCTCGCTGGCGACGTACTGGTGCAACTGGACACGGCGTTACTGGATGCGCAGATCGAGGCGGCCCAGGCAGCGGGCCTTCATCAAGTAATATTAAGTGGAGGTGTGTTTCAGAACCGCTACCTGAGCGAACGGGCCGCGACGCTGCTCGAATACCAAGGTTTCCACGTCCATACCCACCAGCGGGTTCCCTCTAACGACGGTGGCAT
>CBFDAD010000078.1:0-7088 GCA_965602705.1 uncultured bacterium | reverse complement strand
GGAACACCCAGGTGATCGAGCAAGGTAAAAACAATCTCAGCCGTGGAGCACGCGTCGGGATCCACCAAGTTCACATCGCCAAAGTAGAGGTTGGTGATGTGGTGATCAATATTAATGAGTGGTACCTCCGACAAAAGATCGGCATCGAAAATGCTGCCTAAGCGGGCGGTGTCACTACAGTCAAGCCCGATGACTAGATCAACAGCGTCCAGGTCTACGGTGTTGATGATTATTTGATAGCCGGGCAGGAAGCTGAACTTGGGTGGGACGGGACTCTCACAGGCCAAGATGGGTGTTTTGTCTAAAGTGCGCAGCGCCAGACCCAGGCCCAGCAAGCTGCCGATGGCATCGCCGTCGGGCGATACGTGGCAGATGAGCAGTGGATTTGCCGAGCGATGGATTAGATCAACAGCGGCGTCCCAGGGTTGCGCTCGGTTCATGTTGCCTCGTCGTTGCTCCCTTGGCCCAGGCCTAGCTGACTTAACAATTGATCAATGTGATCACTGTACTCCAGTGAAGGGTCCCAATGGAATACAAGGGCTGGTGTGTTGCGCAGCCGTGTGCGGGCACCAATCTCGCGACGCAGCCATCCCGTAGCGCTTTCTAGTCCTTGTTGCGCAACCTGGCGTGCTTCTGCATCACCCAGTATGCTGAAATATACGTCGGCCCGCGTCGTATCGGAGGTTACCTTGACTTTGGTGATGGTGACCCCCTGGATGCGTGGATCATCCACCTCTGTCTCCAGCAGATCACACAGGTGAAATCGAATTAGCTCTGAGACGCGTCCTACGTACTTTTTGCTCAACTTTCTCGCTCCTTTACGTAGAACTCAATTCGGTCGCCTTCTTCAAAATCCCCAAAGTTACCCAGACCAACGCCGCATTCAAAGTCAGTGCGTACTTCTGGCACGTCTTCCTGGAAACGTTTCAGCGACGAGACCTGTCCGTCGTACAGTTGCTCCTCGCCGCGCCAGAGGCGGGCCCGAGCGTTCCGCCGCGCTACACCATTGCGTATGTAGCAGCCGGCGATGATGCCAATGTGCCGGATTCTAAAAGTGGCCCGAACTTCTGCTTCACCGATTGTCACGTCAACGTAGGTGGGCTCAAGCAAGCCTTTCAGAGCTTTATCTATGTCTTCGATCAGTTTATAGATGATCTTGTAAATGCGGATGTCCACACCTTCCGAGTCGGCCATGCGCCGAGCGGCCGGGTCGACGTTTACCTGGAAGCCGACGATGATGGCCTGCGAGGCCGTCGCGAGCATCACATCGGACTCAACCACGTTGCCTGGGGCAGTGTGGAGGATGTCTAGTTTTAGCTCACCGGTCTCCAGTTTGCGCAGTGAATCGATGATTGGCTCCAACGTGCCCTGGACATCGGCTTTGATAATCAGGTTAAGCGTTTTGGCTTGACCGGCCTGGAACTGGGCGAAAATATCGTCGAGACTGGGGCTAATGCGGATGCTCGCTCGCTCAGCGCGTAAAGTACACCGCTCATCGACAATTTCGCGCGCGACTTTTTCGTCGGTCACCACTTCAAAGATTTCGCCGGCGATGGGTACCTCAGACAGGCCCAAGACAGACACCGGTGTAGAGGGGAGAGCCTCTCGGATACGATTGCCAAGAAAATCAAACATGGCACGCACACGGCCACAGCTTTCACCGGCAACGATGGCGTCTCCCACTTTCAGGGTGCCGTTTTGCACCAGCAGCGTGGCCGTAACGCCGCGGCTCTTGTCCAATTCACCCTCGATGACGGTGCCCTGGGCGGGTCGGTTGGGATTGGCGACGATCTCCGCTTCGCCTGAGACCAGCAAGAGCGCTTCTAGCAGGTCTTCTAAGCCTTGCTTTTTCTTGGCCGATACGGGCACGACCAACGTGTCTCCGCCCCACTCGTCAGGTACTAGATCGACCTCTGCCAATTGTTGCTTGGCGAGCTCGGGGGCAGCCGTGGCCAAGTCCATTTTGTTTAAAGCGACAATGATTGGCACCTTGGCAGCGCGCGCGTGCGCAATGGCCTCCTTTGTCTGGGGCATCACACCGTCGTCAGCAGCCACCACCAAAATGGCAATGTCGGCGCCCTGTGCGCCTCGAGCGCGCATGGCAGTGAACGCCTCGTGGCCGGGCGTGTCTAGGAAGGTGATCTTGCTCCCCCTGTGAGTGGCCTGATAAGCGCCAACGTGTTGGGTGATGCCGCCAGCTTCACCAGCGAAAACGTTGGTGCCACGGATGACGTCCAGCAGTGAGGTCTTGCCATGGTCTACGTGACCCAGCATCGTTGCCACCGGTGGACGCGGCTGCAGATCGGCGGGGTCCTCTTGAGCGTAAAATCGTTCCCATTGTGGGCTGGGAGTGGCTTCTTCGGCCGCCTTGCGCTCGGCCTCTATGTCCGCTAGCGAGCGGGCGGAATAGCCAAACTCCTCACACACGATAGCTGCTGTATCAAAGTCAATCTGCTGGTTGATGTTAGCCATGACGCCATTATTCATCAGCTCTTTGATGACGGCGATGGGGCTCTCGTTGATGAGCTGGGCTAGCTCACGGACGGTCAAACTATTGGGTAACTCGATGAATTTTTCGTCTGCTGCCATATGCATTTCCCCCCGTCTGAATCTCGACGGTTCTTTCCCTGTGGGTGTTTACAATCATCCCCTGAAACAGCGGCTACAAGCGGCTCGACTCGGCTGAGTCGCCAGTATTTTGCGGCAATGTCTCCGCATAGGCGACCAAGGCTGCTTTGGTTGCATCGTCGAACGTGGTTTTGAGTGCGTGCTCGAGGCTGCGTCGCTTTAGAGCTGTTTCCCAGCAGCTTTTCTGCCGGCAGAGATAGGCCCCTCGGCCAGGCCGTTTACCGCCTGGATCAATCTGGACGCTGCCCTCAAGTGTGTGAACAATGCGCAACATCTCGCGCTTTGGCTGTACCTTGCGACACCCAACGCAAGTGCGCTGCGGAACATGGCGCCGTCGGTTGTGGCGCTTCTTTGTCTGTTCGTGCTTACGTTCGGCTGAACGTTTGGATTGCACTTGTTTTCACGCCAGTCTAATCTTCGATCTTTTCCTCAAAATTGTCCCAGTCACTGTCACTTTGCCCTGGACTCACGATTCCGTCGATGTCTTCGTCAAAGGCAAGATGCCGCTTCTTTTTCTTCTTGTGGCGCTTGGGTTTTGTCTTTCGTTCAAGCTCTTCGTCGGCTACGTACTCGTAGCGCGGCCTGGGTGGTCTTTCGGTTTCTTTTTCCGGTTCAGTTTTCGCCCCTGGCTCTTCTGTTGGAATCGAAACCATTATTTCGACCTGGATCTTGATCTCAGCGAGCGCCTTGGGTCCGATCCCTTCTATCGACAGTAAGCTTATGTCTCCGTCGGCCAGGTACTCCATGATCTGGCCCAGGGTTTCAATGTGTGCTTCCTTTAGATGGTGACGCACCTGGTCGCGCAACGCCAGCACTTCTAGCGGGATGTCATAAGCATCGGCAGGGATTTGGGCCAGCGCTTTCTCGCGCTTGGCGCGACGTTGAGCTTCCTCAGGCTCCAGCGGAGCGGTAATTTCCGGAGCGGGTTCCACCTCGATCGCAGTTTCAACTTCGACTGCCGGTTGGGCGACGATTGCTTCCTCGGCTTCGACCTGAACAGGTGCCTCGGTGACGATTGCTTCCTCAGCAGTCACTTCCATTTGGACTTCTGGGACCTTTTCCGGCACTATCTCTGGCTCGGCCTCGGGCTCTTCTGGCCTGGCAGGGGCCATCGCTTCGACCCGGGTCTTGATCTCGCTTAGTGACTTGGGGCCGATTCCATCTAGGGCCAACAGACCCTCGTCCCCGTCAACCAGGCGTTCCATTATCTGGCCCAGATTCTCGATCTGTGCTTTTGTCAGATGGTTCTGCACCCGGTTGCTTAACCCTAGCGCCTCCAGTGAAATATCATAGGCATCGGCGGGGATCTGAGCCAGCGCTTCCTTCCGCTTAGTGCGACGTTGGGCTTCTTCGGCTGCGAAGGCCGCACGATGGGTGGTTTTTTGATCCAATAATGCCTCGCGCTTGGCGCGACGTTTGGCGGCAAAGTAATTGTGCACGCTGTCAATCACTTGGCGCAGTAGCAGCAATTGCTCGGTGTTGTAATTCTTGTTGGTCTGGCTGCGGAATTCCAGCAGCGCGGTCGCCGTCGGTATGAGATTGACCAGGTTCTCTAGCTCTGCTTGAGCTTGCTGGTCTTCGATCCTGGTTATCGCTTCGCGAGCTGCTTCGGTAACGCTTTTGATGTCAATGCGCCAGCCGGTAAGCTTGGCCGCCAAGCGCGCGTTTTGACCTTCGCGACCGATGGCTAGTGATAGTTGATCATCGGGCACGATCACCGTTGCCGTACGCCCGTTGGCCGGACTCTCTTCCAAATGGACTGTGAGCACCCGCGCCGGACTCAGGGCCTTGGCGATGAAGGTGGGGGAGTCAGGGCTCCATTCGATCACGTCGATCTTTTCGCCACCTAATTCGGTGACGATGGACTGGATGCGTACGCCGCGCATGCCAACACACGATCCGACCGGGTCAACGCCAAGCTGGCGAGCGGCCACTGCAATCTTGGAGCGGGCGCCGGACTCGCGGGCAATAGACTTGATCTCTACTGCGCCGTTGTAAATCTCTGGCACCTCTAGCTCCAGCAAGCGGCGCAGCATGTTGCGATGGCTGCGTGAAACGATAATCTGCGGACCACGTCCAGAGCGTTTCACCTCGACCACATAGGCCCGCAGGCGTTGATGGAGTGTATAGTGCTCGCCTGGCACTTGCTCTTTGCGCGGTAATATGGCTTCGGTACGGCCCAGGTTCAGACTAACGTGCTGGTTGGTGATGCTTTGGACCACGCCGTTGATAATCTCCCCTTCGCGACCGATATAGTCTTCGTAGAGCGCTTCGCGTTCTGCTTCGCGAATACGTTGCAAGATCACCTGCTTTGCTGTCTGAGCAGCAATGCGCCCAAAGTCCTTGGGTGTGCTCTCGACCATAATCGTGTCGCCAATTTGTACGTCAGGGTCGGTCTTGCGGGCGTTTTGTAGCTTGACCTCAGTATGGGGGTTGCTAACGTCTTCCACGGCCTCTTTCTCAACAAAGATCGCCGGTTGCCCGCTATCCTGGTCAACCTCAACCGTGACGTTTTGGGCAGAACTGATGTTCATATCGCGCCGGTAGGCCGAAACCAGTGCCGTCCGCAGTGCCTCCAAGACGACATCGGGTGGCAGACCGCGCTCACTACAGATTTGGTTAAACGCTAAAATAAACTCGCTCTTCATCGTGCTCGCACATCCCCTTTGATGGGCAATAGTAGTGAAATCCCCCTTTACAAAAGAAAAGTGGGGGATGCCCACTTTTTCCACAAGTACTTCTATGACCCACCAAAATTATACCACGGTCAATGGCATTGTGCAAGGTTTTGCCGGTTTTCTTCCCGCCTTGGTCCGAAAAGCGACACGTGTCAACGTCCTAGCGGCCGGGTGAGGTCGGTTGCTGGACGAGACCGACCGGTCTGACGGATTTACTTAAAAAGTTTGGCCTGGGTCAATAACCTGTCTGCGGCCGCGTGGGCATCGATTTGGCGGGCCACGATTTGCTCAATCGCCCCCTCTACGGCTGCCGGTCCGATACGTCCCAACACTTGGGTCACCAGCCGGTCGCGCAACAAGCCGTCGAGTTCGGCAGTTGCGCGTGCTCGTTCCCGTTTGGCCCAGCCGTCACTCTCTTGCAAGTAGCGGTAATGCCCGGCAACGGCCTGCATTAACTCCGTCACTCCCTGTCCGCGTACGGCGACAGTCATGCAGATGGGGGGGCGCCACTCTGGCTCGGTGGAGGAGGAACCTGGTACGTCCCTGGCTCTCATCGTCCGGCTATGATGACGGGTGCTTTGATTAGTACCCAAGTCAAGCATCATCTGCAAGGCGCACTTGGTCTGTTGTGCGCCATCTCGGTCGGCCTTGTTGACGACCAGGATGTCAGCAATCTCCAAGACGCCCGCCTTGATTGCCTGCACGTCGTCACCCAGCCCTGGTGCCTCGACGACGAGTGTGGTGTGGGCGGTGCGGGCGATCTCGACTTCGCTCTGTCCCGCGCCAACTGTCTCCACCAGCACTTTTGGGTATCCAGCCGCGTCGAGGACCTTGACCACATCGCTGGTGGCACGGGACAGGCCACCCAGGTTGCCCCGGCTGGCCATGCTACGGATAAAGACGCCGGGATCACCGCTCAAATCACGCATGCGGATGCGATCACCCAACAGTGCGCCGCCGGAGAAAGGACTGGTGGGGTCAACTGCAATGATGCCGACCCTGACACCCTCAGCACGGTAGGCCTTGGCCAGTTCGTTGACCAGAGTGCTCTTGCCGGTGCCAGGAGCTCCGGTTACGCCCACGATGTGGGCCTTTCCAGTGTGGGGGTAGAGAGCCGCCAAGACGTCGGTGGCTTCGCGCCCGTCATTCTCGATGCGTGAGATGAGGCGCGCCAGGGCGCGCCGGTCGCCCGCCAGGATGCGCTTCACGATTTCGCTGTTTTGCGACACGTTAGGGGTGCCCTTATGCTGTGGTTTTGGATGTGCCCAGTTGCTCGTGGACAAAAGTGATTACGTCTTCGGTGTTGGTGCCGGGGCCAAAGATCCCACTTATACCGATTTCATTAAGCGTTGGTATGTCTTCATCAGGGATGATGCCGCCAGCAAAGACCATCACGTCGTCCAACCCGTTCTCTTGCAGCAGTTCGACGACACGGGGCAACAGGGTCATATGCGCTCCGGAGAGAATGCTGAGGCCGATGGCGTCCACGTCTTCTTGTAAAGCAGCTTCTACGATCATCTCTGGTGTTTGGCGCAGGCCGAGGTAAATGATCTCCATTCCAGCGTCGCGCAACGCCCGTGCGATGACTTTGGCACCTCGGTCGTGGCCATCCAGGCCAGGCTTTGCGATGAGGATGCGGTATGCTCTTTTCATTTTTAACCGTTCGTTTGTCTGTGATGGGGGGAGTTGCAGTCCTCCCCGCGGTGATTTCCCCTTGCTGAACTTGCAGTAGGGAGCTGGTCTCATTATACCACGCCCCCCTGGGCACGTCTAGCTCAAGCG
>CBFDAD010000077.1:0-7100 GCA_965602705.1 uncultured bacterium | reverse complement strand
GCGTGCTAGTCTCCACTCAGGATCGCGTTGGCCGCCTCTGCATAGTCAGCCAGCGCCTCTGCTGCCGTCTTTTCCCCCAGCATCGCCTGCTGTAAGCGCGGGTACAGTTCCACCCGCACCTCATAGTAGTTGGGCGAAGCGAGACCCAGGTTCTTCAGCCCCCATTCGTCTACCCACCCCAGCAGACGCTCATAGTCGGGGTCGCCAGCCAACGGCGTGCCGACGGACTTGCGGGAGGGGAACTGGCTCGAGTTGATGCAGTACTCGCGCTGGTTGTCGGGGTTGGCCAGGAAGCGTGCAAACTCGATGGACCAGTAGCGCACCTCCGGGTCATCCTGCTTGAATACCACCGCGCCGGTGGGGCCGGCCGCCATACCGCCGGTCTTGACGTCCGCGGCGTGCGGGTACATGGCGAAGAAGAGATCAATCTTGACGTCGGGATCGATCCGGCCTTCCTGTTCCGCCACATACACCGCATTCTTGGTGGCCAGGCCGCCGCCCCAGACACCCATCTGTCCTTTCATCCATATGTTGTTCAGCTCCTCACCAGTGATGGTGGTCGCGCCAGGCTCGATCAGTTCCTCGTTCACCCATTGGGTGATCTTTTCCAACGCGGCCACACCCTCTGGGCTGTCGAGCACTACCTGGCTATAGTCGCCCTCTGCATAGAGGTCGGCGCCCATGCCCCAGATAGGGCCAAGGTAGTGGTAGTCACCTTGCTCCGAGGCTACCTGCAGACCGTAAGGCCAGACGTCGTCGCCCGTTTTGACCGCGTTTATCGCCGCCTCGAACTCTTCAAAGGTCCACTCACCGTCGTCTAGCGGCAGCAGGTCCAGAGCGCCAACATCCTCCCACAAGGCCTTGTTGCCCGTCATGTGGGTGATCCAGTAGAACAACGGCAAGCCGTGCATATGCCCGTCGATGGTATACTGCGTAACCAGGTCCGGGTAGTAGTCGTCCAACTCCTCCTGGGGGATGGCATCCTCCATCGGCTCCAACAGACCCTGCCAGGCGTAGCCAGACGTGCGACCCAGATAGTCCTTGAGCACATTGGGCGGGCTGCCCGCGGCGATGGCGGCGGTCACCTTGGTGGTGAGGTCCTCCCACTTGAGCGCCTCCACCTCGATGGTGACGTTGGGATGCATGGCCATGAACGCTTCGGCCAGCAGCCGCTCATAGTCGCCAGGCTCCTGGGTCAATTCCTCTTTGCCCTTCACCTGCGTAAAGCGCGGGTCGCTCCAGTAAACCAGCGTCACCGGGTCGGTGTGCTCGGGTACCGCAGTGACCTCGACCTGTACGATTTTTTCCACTTCTTTCTCGATGACTTCGGGCGTGCCCTCGACAATGATCGTCTCCGTTACGGTTTCCTTGACGACCTTCTCGACGACGACGGTCTCCTTGATGATTTCCGGCTCGGCCTCGCCGCATCCGGCCAGCACGACCAGGATCATCATCAAGCTCAACGTGAGATTGAGCCACTTTATACGAGACATTCTTCAACTCCTTATGCTTGATATGGTACACCGATTTGAATCGATCCGTACGGCTATGGTGTTCGAGGTTGCAATCCCAGCGGGCGCTAACCAGTCGGCTCACCATAGTGCTGCATGTTACCTATTCTGCCCAGCAACCACCTCCTTTCCGACATTCACCGTCAAACTGACGGTTATACTTCCCCCCCAGACTCCAAGTATGGTCAACCTGCCACAAGTCATTCACAACGAGGGCACGGCGATTCGCACCCAATGGATGCTCATGGCTGTTTCGTCCCCAGCATAGTGAGCCACGAGCACGTCCCCGTTGGGCAGACTTACTGCCGCCGGATGTCCAAAGGTCCAAATGCTCATGTCCGCCCAATAGTCGCCAAAATCACGCTTGCCGCCCATCCCTGACTCTCGTCCACCACGTCTTTTCTCATAAAAGACCAACTCTTCGGCAGCCGTCCAGGTGCGCCCAAAATCGTCGCTCAGGATCGCCCTGAGGCTAGGCGGGTCGTGACGGTGGACGTAGGCTGCAAACACCCGTCCCCCAGGAAGAAACAGTGGGGCGCAGATCTGGCCCGCGATGCCGGTGGAGATAGGCTCGCTCCACCGCTTGCCATCTGGCGTTCCCCATGAGATGTGCATAAGCACGTCTTGTCCCGCCTGCCGATCGTGCGTCCAGAACATAGCGATGAGGCGACCGTCTTCCGGGTTCACACACAGGCGCTGATCCCAATAGAGCAGTCGGCCTTGAGGGTCGTGGGCGACGATGACCGGGCCCGTCCAGGTCTGGCCCCCGTCTGAAGAGAGACGTAACGCGGCGTGATGCTCGCCAGGACTGGGATCATCGTATTCCTTCCACGCCTCGTAGGGCAACGCCAGCGTGCCATCGCTCAGCACCAGGATATCGCCGGTGAGAGCATTGCCTTTGTGAGGAAGCAAAGGCACCTCCCTAAGCGAGCTCCAGGAGCGCCCCTCATCCTCTGATTCCGCCACGAACACCTTGGTGGGCAGAATGCCCTGAGTCTCGGGACTGGCCAGCGGCAGGCTGGGATCCGAGTGATCCACCCACAGGAAAGCCGCCACCAACCGGCCAGGGCGGACCTGCGTCAGCCCAACCGCGCGAATGCGACCACCGCTGCCCGGAGGGATATCGTCAAAACCCTCAAAAACCGGCCGCCAGGTAGCGCCCTCGTCTTCACTGAGCATGATGCAGACGCTCTCATCGGCGGAATCCTTGGCCTGCCCGGTGCGGAAACCAGCGAGCAACTTGCCATCGTCCAGCCGCTCCAGCGTGGTGAACGTGCAGAAACGGGCTTGTATTGAAGCCGAGGACGCATCAAAGACTATGCCTCTGTCAACAATTCGCATAAGATATCCTCCACCTGTTAGCGGCTCACCAAAGGTCCTCAGCCACGTCGTCCAGGCCCAGGGCGATCAATTTCTCGCGGGTGGGCACGGCGGCGTCTTGCGTCCAACCCATCTCATCCAGGTACTCCCGGCGCAAGGACTCAATGTCCACGGTGATCCCCGCTGTGGGGCCATCCTCCAGCGGGGGCATGCCGTAGGCCCGCTCTGGGATGGGCGTGGTGATGGCGTTGTACCCTTCACGCACGTTGAACGCCTGGCGAATGTTGGCGATCCGCTCGCCGACGACCAGTAACTCCTCCAGCGTGTAAGGATGGCCCGTGATGGCCACCAGGAACTCGGGCAACATCTCCACGCGCGTGGAGAGGTAACCAAAGAGACAACCGCCGCTGACATTGGAAATGTGGTTGAGGCCACTGATCGGCTTGAGGGCCTTGCCACGCCCGGCCTGCTTCTCCCGCTCCTCGCCAAAATGGGGGGCATTCACCTCAAAACCTTGCGGCCAGAACCAGTTGCAGCCCTGGGTGTGGCGACCGGGGGTCGCGTCCATTTGATAGATAATGCCCATCCCTGGCTCGTAGCGCGGATCGTGCATCGCCAGCTCCTGGCCTCCCACGTGGATGGCGTACTGGGCCGCGTCGCCCCCGATCTTTTCAGCCGCCACCTTTGACCCATCCGCCAGCAGGTCGCCAAGGCCCGGCTCACGTAGCGCCAGCTTTTCCAGGACAGTGATGATCGTCGCTGCGTCACCCCAGTTCAGCTTGAGACCGCCGGTGTCGGCGTCGGTGAGCAAGCCGCGTTCGTAGCATTCGATCGCAAAGGCGATGGTAGACCCGGCAGAGATCGTGTCCAGGCCCAGGCGGTTGCACAGCTCATTCGCGGTGACGACGGACGGCAGATCATCGTTGAGCACATCGCTGCCAAAGGCCGCCGCCGTCTCGTACTCGGGCACCTGGGCGTGGACTTTACGTCCAGCAAACTCGGTCTCCAACTCACCCCAACAGGCAATTGGACACCCCCAGCAGGCCCGTCGTTTCTTACCCAGCGCCTCAATGGCGTCAAAACCGATCTTTTCCACCCGCCCGTCAAAGTCGCGCGGTCCGACCCCGGCCCAGTTGCGGGTGGGCGAATCGGCTATCTCGACACCGACCTGGATAAAGCCGGGCGTCCCCGTACCGCGGTAGAAATCGGCGGACCCCACCCCATCCATGATTTGCTTGGTGTACTTTTTCTTGAGATCAGCCACCGCTTCGGCGTCCGCCACTGGCGGCGCTCCCTGTCCTTTGACAACCACGGCCTTTAAGCGCTTGCTGCCCATCACCGCCCCCAGGCCACTGCGCCCCGCCGCTCGCCCCTTGCGGTTGATGACGGCCGAGATCAGCGATAGCTTTTCTCCGGACGGCCCGATGCAAATCGCCTCGGCCTTTTTGCCCAACTCAGCCTTGACCCAATCCTCCAACTGATAGGTGTCCATCCCCCACAGGTGACCCGCGTCGCGCAATTCTGCCTTGCCGTCTTCGATGTAGAGGTAAACCGGCCTTTCGGAAATGCCGGTGAAAAAGACCGCGTCGTACCCGGCGAACTTGAGCATCGGCCCAAAGAAGCCGCTACCATTGGCGTCTCCCCAGGTGCCGGTGAGTGGCGACTTGGCAGCCACCGTCCAGCGGGTACCCGCCGGCGCAGGAGAACCGGTCAGCGGACCGGTCATTACCACAAAGATATTCTCTGGCCCCAGGGGGTCCACCCCCGGTCGCTGGCGACTATAGAGTACGCGCGCCGCGACCCCATATCCGCCGATGAAATCACGCAGCAAGTCATCACTGGGCACCTCGTCCTTGAGTTCCCCGGTGGACAGGTCCACCCACAGAAATTTGCCCGCGTATCCTCCCAACATAGTGTGCTCCTTCCCTAACCTTCATCACGGGCCAAAACGTTCGAAGAAATCAACGTCAGCCACAAGGTGAACTCGGCAGTCACGTCCAGGTCAGCGTTTGTGAGCGCCGCCTGTTCCCCTGCGCCGTAACCCTGCGCTGAAGAGACCCAACTGCCATCAGCGTTCTGCCTGGACATAATGTTTTTGGCGACGTGGAAAGCGATGTCACGGTAGCGCGTCTCGCCGGTGATGCGATAAAGCATCGCACAACCCCACCCGGCCTTGCCGCTGGAGCCGCCGTCCCACGGGTCTACGCAGCGCAGTTGAAAGTCAAAATACCATTGGGCCAAATCACGGTAACGCGCTTCGCCGGTGGCCTCGGTCATCCGAACGAGAAAAGCAAAAGGAAGCCCCACGGCATACCAGCACTGATTTTCAGTCTTGGTCTCAATGATGCGCCAATGCGCGTCATCGTCGCTCTGCATTTCTGTGCCCAACGCCCCGTCAGCTTCGATGGTGGTGAAAAAGCGCTCGTCGGGGGCAGGTTGCAGATCAACGATGTGCGCCAGATGATCCGCCACACGCCGGGCAGCGTCTATCCGCCCAGCAGCCAGGCAGGCCACGCCCGCCGCACCGGCGGACATGGTATCCGACAGTTCTCTTTGTCCTGCCTCAGTGCGCCGCGAGTAAAACCCGCCGTGATCCGGGTCCTGCTGGCTGAGCAAGAAGCGGACAGCGGGCATAGCAGTCTCGTAACGGCCTGCCGCCATGCTACCGATGATAAAATAAGCATTGGCGTACAAATAGTGCACGCTGCTGTGCCACGGATGACCACGCGGCAAGAAATCGCCATCAGCAGTCATAAAGTGCTGCCGGGCATAATTCAGTGAGCGATGGGCGGCGGCCAGTTGACCAGTCATCGTCAACGCCCAACTCCCTTTGTAAAATGCGTCCACCTTGGGGTCGCTCAAGCCGATCCAGCTTCCGTCCAGGTTCTGGTGTTCCACCAGCCATTGGCTGCCCATGAGAGCGTGTTCCCGAAATTTTCCTGCTTTCATCTGACTTTTCCTCTTTTGTATTAGCTATGGTACCAGATGCAATATGGATAGACCGAAACCGGTGATTATTGCATCAGTCATCTGGATGACAGGCCGTCCGGTCTACTAAAGATGGACTGCCCTCTCATACAGTCACCGGCTTGACAATAGCCTTACGCGCAGTATAAACCTGGTAAAGAAGCGAGCCAGTGCTCATCTCTGCATCAGCGTTAGCATTCTCGCCAGCGCTAAAGGCAGACCCTCAAGACTGTACGGCCCAGCAAGCGTCATACCTGAACGGCACCAGAGGGTGGAATGTAACCCAGTAACTCGGAAGCCTTGCCACCAACACGGCGCATTTCTTTAACCACGACGGTTGCGGCATCCACCATGGCATCCTTCACGTGCGAAGTGCTGACTGCGGCTACAGTCAACCCCTGGCGGTTATGAACCGGTACCGCCACGCAGAAATTCCTTAGCTGACTCTCTTCGTCGTCCACAGCATAACCCTGCTCTCGCATCCAGCGCAGATGCTCACGGAATTCATCCAGATCGGTGATGGTATGTGCAGTCTGTTTGAGCATCTCGATCCGCACCAGCCGGCGTTCCAACTCTTCGTCTGGCAACCCAGCTAACAAAACCTTTCCCAGGGCCGTACAGTGAGCAAAGTGATAGCTGCCAATGGGAGACACCAATATGGTTGGGTTCAAACTGACGATATCCAAATAGACAATCTTGGTTTCTGTAGGCGCCAGGACGGCCACGTGGGCCACGCCTTGCGGAAACCTCGCCGCCAGCCTCTTCAGGAACGGACGAACAACCTCGAGCACAGTCACCCCAGCCAGATAGCGGTTGCCTACGTCGAAGGCCTGAAACCCAATGCGATAGCCGCCGTTTTCGGTTTTTCGCACATAGCCTCGATTCTCCAAAACGGTGAGAATCTTGAACACAGTGCTCTTGGGAAGATCAACGCGCTCGCTGATGGTGACAAGGCCCAACTTGGGCTCTGTGACAGTGAATGCCTCTAGAATGTCAAGCGCGCGCGCGACGGCTCGGATCTGATACGTGGGACGGGAAGCGGTCTTTTTTTCCAGCAAGGGCACCCTACCGAAATCTGATGAGAGCGATGAGAAGTACCCTGAAACGAGTTTGCCAGTGCCCCATTTCCACAGGTTTATGGAGAGCGATAAGCTACCTAGGGGAAATCGAGATGAGTTAGAACAATGGCAATATCCACGTTCGTGATGAGAAACGCCAATCATGAAACGGCGTTTCATGATTTTATTATATAACAGGTTACTGGGTATGTCAAGACCTTTTTTGATGCTTTGTGAGCACATC
>CBFDAD010000076.1:0-7123 GCA_965602705.1 uncultured bacterium | reverse complement strand
ACAGTGATGCACACTCTCGGGCGCGCCTGTGTCTGCCGAGCGCACCAGGTTTTGGTACATCACCTCGGTCACAAAGGGGGTAAAGGGGGCCAACAGCCTGCTCAACGTCACCAACACGTGGTACAGCGTGGCGTAGGCGGCGTTTTTGTCGGCGTCGCTGGCCGCGCTGGCGCCGGCCTTGGCCCAGAAACGGCGCCGGCTGCGCCGGATGTACCAGTTGCTCAAATCGTCGATAAACTCATCTACCACCGCCGTCGCCAGGTTGGGTTCATAGCCTTCCAGTTTGTCGGTGACGGCTCCCAACAATTGGTGGAGCCGGGCCAGGATCCAGCGATCCAGGGGTGAAGCGGCGGTTTTGAGTGAACCGTTGGTTGGCGTCCACCCGTCGATTTCAGCGTAGGTGACAAAGAACGAGTACACGTTCCATAGCGGGATCAGAAACTGCCGCCGTACCTCGTCCGCGCGGTGATAGCCCAAGGTCAAATCTTTCTCCGGCTTGTGGTCGCAGTAGAGCCAGCGCATCACGTCCACGCCCATCCGGTCGGCGGCCTCGTTGAACTCGATGGCGTTGCCCCAGCTTTTGTGCATGGCCCGGCCGTCCTCGGCCAGCAGCGTGCCGTACGTGAAGCAATGGCGGAAGGGCGCTTTGCGCTCCATGACCGTGCTCATGGCCAGCAGGCTGTAGAACCAGTTGCGGAACTGGCCCGGAAAGCTTTCGCTGATCAGTTCAGCCGGGAACCACTGGGACCAGTACTCGCGGTCGGTGTTGTACTCGAGCGTGCTGAGGGCGATGATGCCGGCGTCGAGCCAGGGGTTGCCCACGTCAGGGATGCGGCTGACCTGCGCGTCACATTTGGGGCAACGGATCTTGACGGCGTCCACGCAGGGTCGGTGGGGGGCATGCCCCTCGAACGCGTCCCAACCGGCCACCGCTCGCTCTTGGAGCTCTTGTTTACTCCCGATCACTTCGAAATGGCCACACTCGTGGCACTCCCAGATGGGAAGCGCCAGGCCCCAGTAGCGTTTCTTGGAAATCATCCAGTTGTGCATGTTGCGCAACCAGTCCAGCTCCCGCTCCAGGCCGAAGGCAGGATACCACTGGGTTTCGTTGATCACCACTTCCATGATTTGGTAGCGCAAGTTCTTTGCCTTTTCCTCGGGGGTGATCTCCTCGTAGGGCTTGTCCAGTTGCTCGCCCATGCTGATGAACCACTCGTCCACCAGCCGGAAGACCAGTTCCTCCCCGCAGCGCCAGCAGACCGGGTAGCGGTGGGTATAGTCGGCGATACGGTATGTGAGACCTTTGCGGTTCAGGTCTTCAAAGATCGGCTGGGCGACCTCGTGGACCGACCTGCCGGTGAGCCAGTCAAAACCTGTGCCGTACACGCCCGCTTCGTCCAGGGGCGCGATGACCGCCAGGTCGTACTCCCCGCTCAGGGCAAAGTCCTCCGCGCCGCAGCCCGGTGCGATGTGCACGATGCCGGTGCCCTCTTCCTCGCCTACCTCTTCCCACAGGATCACGCGGTGGTTGGCCGCCGAGCCGCTCTCACGCTGGGCTGGCAGCTCGTCAAAGGGGCCGTCGTAGGTCCACCCTTCCATCTCGGAGCCTTTGAGCTCGGCCAGCAGTTCGTGGTCGCCTTTGAGCATGTGCAGCGTGCCCTTGCTCAGGTAAAAAACCTCGTCGCCTTGCCGTACCTTGACGTAGGTCAGGTCCGGGCCGACGGCGGCGGCGACGTTGCTGGTCAGCGTCCAGGGGGTGGTGGTCCAGACCAGCAGGCTCTCTCCCTCGCGCCCGCGGAGCGGAAAGCGCAACGTGATGCTGGCGTGGGTGAGTTCCTGGTAGCCCTCGGTGACGATCTCGTGCTGGCTGATGCCGGTGCCGCAACGGGCACACCAGGGCATCACGTCGCGCCCTTTGTAGACCCAGCCCCGGTCGTGACAGCTCTTGATCATGGCCCAGATGGTGTAATTGTTCTCATCAGAGAAGGTAAAGTAGCTGCCGCCTAGTTCGGGCAGACCCAGCCGTCCGACGATTTGTTCAACGCTGCCCGTCACCGCTCCCCTTGGTCCTTCGACCGTGAGGATCTGGTTGGGGTCCTCGCCCAGTTTGTCGCGTAGCATGCGCAGCGTATCGAGGTCGTTCCAGTCCATCCAGTAGCCCAGGCGTATGCTCTGGTCCGTTTGGACGGCAGCATAGTTGAGCACGCGTTCCTTGCAGCGCAGGACGAAATCGGCCAGGCCATATTTTTCGATGTCTTTTTTGCTCTTGAAGCCCAGTTCCTTCTCTACTTCGACCTCAACCCACAGGCCCTGGCAGTCAAAGCCATTCTGCCAGCGTTGGTTATGGCCCTGCATGGCCTTGAAGCGTTGGAAAAGGTCCTTGTACGTGCGCCCCCAGCCGTGGTGCACGCCCATCGGGTTGTTGGCGGTGATCGGCCCGTCTATGAACGACCAGCGTGGGGCGTCAGCGCGTAACTTGCGCAGCTTGTTAAAGGCATCGGTCTCAGCCCAGAATTTTAGTATCTCTCGCTCTTGTTGGACAAAATCGACTTGGTTGGGCACAGGTTTAAACATCGCTCACCTCCGAAAAGTGTGACGAGTGGATTTTGGGCTGCCGGCCTACTCCTCCAGCTCGATGACCAGGCGCTTGTTGATCCGGCCCTTGCTCTTGTAATCGATGATCCTGATAGGTCCTACCTCCGAGGTGTTGGCGACGTGGGTGCCGCCGTCGGCTTGTAGGTCCAGCCCCTCGATTTCAACCGTGCGCACCTGAGTGATGCCCTCGGGCAGCAGGTTAATCTTGGTGCGAATCAAATCGGGGATCTGAAAGGCCTCTTCTCGCGGCAGGATGGCGATTTTGACGGGCCGGGCGGCCTCCATCTCGGCGTTGATCTTGGCCTCGATCTCAGCCACCAGCTCTTTTTGCATGTGCTCGAACTCAAAGTCCATGCGCGCCTTGTCCGTCTCCATATTACCCCCGGTGACCGACGCGCCATAGTCGCGCCAGATCACACCGCACAGGATGTGCATCGCCGTGTGGGTGCGCATCAGTTTGTAGCGCCGTTCCCAGTCAATCACGCCGGTGACGGTCGTGCCGGCGACGGGCAAGTCACCCTCGACAAAGTGCCACACGTCTGCGCCGCGTTTCTTGGCCTTTTTCACCGGCCAGCTTTGTCCGTTGGCCCCGAGTTTTCCGGTGTCGTAAGGCTGTCCGCCGCCACCGGGGTAAAAGGCGGTCCGGTCGAGGGCGACGGCGCTTCCTTCAGCGTCTACGGCTGTGACTTGGGCCGTGAACTCGCGCAGATAGCTATCGGTCTGGTACAAGAGTTCGGTCATTGATCTCTCCTATGAAAAGAAAAAGCTCTCGTCCGCCAAGGGACGAGAGCGACGCAATCCACTCCCGTGGTACCACCCTTTTTTCCCCAGGCAACCTGGGGCACTCTGCCGGCGACGCGATGGACGCCGCGTCCGTGATAACGGGGAACGAGCCCGTCCAGGTCTACTTACTTGCCGTTTACCGCCGCCTTGACGGCTCACAGCTCAGCTTTTGGCTGGCAGCTCCGGAGGGATTTTCAGCAGGCCTTCCGCACCCGGCTTCCACCAACCCGGGTTCGCTAAGCGGTCTGTCTCTGCTTACTCGTCTCCATCATCGCCTTTAATGATGCTATTATGCCATAGGGCCAGCGACATGTCAAGCTTTCCTTGAGTTTTTGTGACTTTTGGTGTATCATTGGACGACTAACTTGGGAGGCAAAATATGAAAGTTCTGCTCGTTCAAGACGTGGATAATCTGGGCCTGGCGGGCGACGTTAAAGAGGTCGCCAATGGCTATGGGCGTAACTATCTCATCCCCAATGGCCTGGCGGTGTTGGCCACGCCCGGTGCTTTTAAGCAAGCGGGTGTCCATCGGCGCAGAGCAGCCGAGCGGCGCGAGCGCATTGCGGCCGAGATGACCGCGATGGCTGAGGCGATCAGCCAAACCGCGTTGGCGTTCAAGGCCAAGGCTGGCGAAAAGGGACGCTTGTATGGGTCTGTCACTTCGGCCGAAATTGCCGAAAAGCTGGCCGAAAGCATCGGTCACGAGGTCGATCGTCGCAAGCTCGTTCTGGAAGGGTCGATCAAGGAACTTGGGACTCACAAAGTCTCAATTCGTCTTGGCCCGGATCTCATGACGACTTTCAATGTCGTCGTGGAACCCCTCGAGCCCGTCGCAGAGGAAGAGCCGGAGCTGGCTGAGGAACCTGCCCCGCAGCAGGAACCAGAGACGGCAGAGGAGCCGGCCGCTGCGGAATAGCGCCAAATGCCGCGTGAGAGACATACATGATTGACCTGGGTGGCGAGTTAAGACAAGCGCGTGAGGCAAAAGGGATCTCGCTGGCTGAGGCTGAGGTAGCCACGCGTATCAGAGAGCGCTACCTGAAGGCGATGGAAGCAAACGATTGGGCCGCCTTGCCGACCCAGGTTCAGACTCGGGGCTTTTTGCGAAACTATGCCACTTTTTTGGGCCTGGATGGGGATACGGTATTATCGCGTTTCGGGCAGGCGACCATGAGAGCGGGGATAGCCTTGCCCCCTCCACCAGCCTCCGACTCGGCAGTGCCGACCGCTGACAAGAAGGGCGCCGTCTTTCAACCGCGTGATATTGATATCGAAGGAAGCGTGGGGAGATTGCCGGCTTGGCTGTCGTCCGATATTCTTATTGGCGTGGCCCTGGCGCTGGTGGTCGTCATCATTGGTTTCGGCGTGTTGAATCTGATCTCTGGTAACTCGGATGAGACTTTTGTCGCACCGACGGCCACGCTCCCTCTCGCGCCGGCGGTGACCAGCGGCGCGCCGCAGCCAACCACCGAGGGCGAAACATCTTCAGGTGACACTACGTCTGCAGTCGTCACGCCGACCTTTGATGCCAGCACAGGGAACGTCGAACTGAGCTTGGAGGCCACTGAGCACGTCTGGGTGCGCGTGACGGTTGATGGCAACAAGGTCCTCGAAGGCATCCTCGCGCCGAGCGCCCCAGAGACGTGGCAAGGGACGGAGCAAATCACGCTTGAGACGGCCAATGGCGCGGGGCTCAGTGCTGTGGTGAACGGTCAACCAACAGGACCATTAGGTGAGCGGGGAGAGGCACTCGTCTTGGCGTGGGGACCGAGCGGCCCAGTGTCGCCCGCGTCCACTCCGAGCCCTTGACTTTTCGATGCCGCAAGCACGTTATTATTTGCTTTCCCTGGGCTGTGCCAAGAATTCGGTGGATTCTGCAGGCATGGCCCAGCTTTTGAACCGCGATGGCTACGTCAGCGTGTCTGAACCGGGACAGGCCGACGTACTCATCGTCAATACCTGTGGCTTTATCGCCCCAGCCCGTGAGGAGTCGCTGGGCGCGCTGCAGGAGCTGGCTCAGGCCAAACGACCGCAGCAGGTGCTGATCGCCGCGGGGTGCCTCTCCCAGTTCTGGGGGACGCGCCTGGCGGCTGAGGTGCATGGCCTGGATGGGATCATTGGCACGCGCCGCTGGATGGACATCGTCGAGGTGGTCAGACGGGTGCGGGAACGTCGGCGTCCTGAGCCAGTGTGCCATTTGCCTGAGGAGGCGCACACGGTCGGCAAGGATGAGCGAGGGACACTGCGGGCGGCGATACAGGGTGCCAGCGCTTATCTGGAAATCGCTGATGGTTGCCGGCGACCGTGTGCTTTCTGTGCCATCCCTCTCATAAAGGGTAGCCTCGTCAGCCGGCCAGTTGAGGCGATCCTGGCTCAAGCCCGTCGCCTGGCTGACCTTGGGGTGCGCGAGTTGGTCATTATCGCCCAGGACACGACCGACTATGGCCACGACCTGGGTATGGAAGACGGTTTGGCCGGGTTATTAGAGCAGATTGTGCGCGTCGCACCTGAGGTTGATTGGGTACGGCTTATGTATGCTTACCCCGGCTACGTGACGTCTCGCCTGATCGAGACTATGGCCCGGCACGAGCAGATCTTGCCCTATCTTGATATACCTCTGCAACATGCTCACCCGGCTGTCCTGCGTCGCATGCGCCGGCCAGCTGACGTGGACTCGGTCCGCCGGACCGTGGCTGCTTTGCGTCGAGCCATGCCTGAGATTGCCATTCGCACCACTTTTATCGTGGGCTATCCCGGGGAGACCGAACGAGAATTCGAGGCCTTGCTTGATTTTGTGTCCGAGATGGCCTTTGACCGGCTGGGAGTCTTTGCCTATTCTTTTGAACCAGGGACACCTTCGGCTGAGCTGCCCGACCAGTTGCCAGAAGCGGTCAAAGTGGAACGGCGTGACCGGCTAATGACTCTGCAGCAAGGTATCTCTCTAGCTAAGAATCGGGCTTACCTCGACCAGACGCTGGACGTGTTGGTCGAAGGTCAGGAAAATGGTTTGAGCATCGGACGTTCCTATCGTGACGCACCCGAAGTTGATGGCTTGGTGTTGATTGAGGATGACGTGCCGCCAGGCGAGATCGTCCCGGTGCGCATCACCGGCGCGCTGGCGTACGATTTGAGTGGCACGGTGGACCTTGCTGAGGCGCGGGTTGACTGCCTGGAATCGGAGCGCGTAGGAGAAGAGCACGAGAGCGATGTGACCACCTGATTGGCGTGTGCGGCCAGGAGCCAATTGAGGTGGCAAGGCAGAGTAGGGAGGAGGGGGGATGGACGAGCACAATCTGTATCGCGAGTTGGTGGCCTGGTTACGGTCACATCATCCGCTCGTTCTCAAGCAATGGGAGCGTGAACGGAAGCAGCGAGAAAGCCGGGTGGACCGCGAAAGACCGTTGCTCCGAGCGACGTCTGGCCGGTCCGGGTCAGCGTTGGATAAGCTCACCCCCAATTCCAGTGTCTCGGAGATCACCAGCGCTATGCTGCGAGATCTAGAATCGCTAGGCATTAGTGGCGGCACCCCGGGCTTTACCGAAGAAGGCACGCCGTGCATCCACTTGATGAAGAAGGGGATCTATGGTCGCGTTTACGAGGAGAGCGTTACTTTAGCCCGTCTGCGAGACTTGGGCTACCGGCGCCATCTGCGGCAGGTCTTTGGCTAGATGATGGCAGCTTTTTGACCAGCAGCTTATTCCTCTTTCACCTCATACTCGGCTTCAATCACCGTCTGTTCGTCGTC
>CBFDAD010000075.1:0-7140 GCA_965602705.1 uncultured bacterium | reverse complement strand
GATAAAGTAAGTCAGGAAACGCGCTGGGTCGTTGTCGCCTTCATCCAGCGAGAGCCAAGCGACTCTATATATGATCTGGCTTTCGTTTGCGGCATCAAATCGTAAATCGCCCACCCATTCGCTGACCAGCGTGGTCTTGCCAAAGCCGGCCGGGGCCGAGATGAGGGTCAGTTTGCGGCGTAGCTCTGCATCGAGTCGTTCGATCAGGCGCGGACGCGGCACCAGTTCTGGCCGGATGGGGGGAATATGGAGTTTGGTTGCAAGGAGGTGTATAGCCATTTGGCCTTCCCGGCTGGCGCTTCATTGCTTACCTTACACGCGTATCTATGGATTCAGATGCTGCCATCTTATCACGTTCCGCCCCTGCGTGCAACACCGATACGGCCGCTCGTGACAGGGCCCGTGGGCAGCAGGCGGCCCACAGAACCTCGGTGTTGGCCGGGTGCTTTGCATAACATGCGGTGTCCACGGGCGTCGATCGCGTGATCTCGTCCGAATCACCAATTGCCTACCATTGACTTGAGACCATGCCTAGGCTATAATGAACTTGTAATGTCAAGCTTTTCAGCTGGACAGTCTTCTTCTTGAGTATTTGTGCATAGTTTGCTCCAAAGGGACCGTGATTTGGGACTATTGACCCTCAGGTAGATCCGAGCCTGTGGAATCGGTCTGTTGCTGCAGCTGCGACCAAGTTTGACTGAACCGAGAGCATCAGACACCCCCTTTAAGGCCAACCTCGAGTCGTGGGAGGCCATGACCATGAGAGGAAAATTGACCCGAAGGGAATTTCTCCGCCGAGGGTGCCTGGCTGCGCTGGGAGCGGGGTTGGTGTCTTGCGGTGGTCCGCAACGCCTGGCAGAGATCGCCACGGCCGACCTAACGGACACCCCAGGGCCTCCGCCGCCCCTCACCCCCGGTCTAACCCCCAGCACAGACGCATCCGCAACGTCCACCGCCGAGGGCACTCTGATACCCAACCTTCACGAAGCGTCGCATTACGTCCAAATGGACGACAAGTGGGTGCAATGCCAGACGTGCTTCCGGAGATGTACCGTCCCTCACGGGGGGCGAGGCTTTTGCGGCAACAAGATCAACATTGACGGCCGCTACTACACCCTGGTCTATGGCCGCCCCAGCGCCCTGCAGGTAGACCCCATCGAAAAGGAACCGTCCTTTCACATGCTGCCCGGAGCGATTATCTTCTGCACCGGCTCGGCTAGCTGTAACAATCGTTGCAAGTTTTGCCAGAACTGGCACCTCTCGCAGAGACACTTTGAGCAAATAGACCACTATGATGTCACCCCTGAGCAGACCATCGAACTGGCTCAGCAGGTTGGGGCCGACGCCGTATCCTTTACCTACAACGAGCCCACGGTCTTTTACGAGCACATGTTCGACGTCGCCAGGGCGGCCAAAGGGGCAGACATGGGGACTCTGTTCCACACCAACGGCGGGATCAACCAGGAGCCCCTGGCGGCGCTGCTGGAGCACATGGACGCCGTCACCGTGGATTTGAAGGCCTTCACGCCCGAGTTCTACCAGCAGGTCAGCTCTTCTGAACTGGAACCCGTCCTGCGCACCCTGCGGCAAATCCATCACAGTGGCGTTCACCTGGAAATTGTGAACCTGGTGGTGCCCACGCTGAACGACGACATGGACGATATCCACCGCATGTGCCAGTGGATTGGCGAGGAACTGAGCGCTGAGGTCCCGATCCACTTTTCGCGCTTCTTCCCCGCCTACAAGCTGACCAGTCTGCCCCCCACACCCATTGAGACGCTGAACAGCGCCGCGCAAATTGCAGACGACGAGGGCTTGCAGTACGTCTACGTCGGCAACTATCCGGGTCACGAGCGCAACAGCACCTTCTGTCCAGCCTGCGGTAAAAAGATCATCGGACGCATGCACTTTGAGGTGCTCTCGCTCGACGTCGAGCAAGGCAAGTGCCGCTTTTGTGGCCACAGCATACCGGGCGTCTGGCGCGACGCCTGAGGGTTTTAAGCGCCTCTAGCGGCGAGGCGACGTGGCAACGACCAGGGAGAGACTGCCCAACTTGAGCACGGCAGCCAGCAGGCACGTCTCCAAGATGCCCAGGACCGGGATCAAGACCACTGAGACGAGGATGGAGCCTAGAAAAGCCCCCACCAGATCGCAGGCGTAAAGGACACCCGCCGTCCCCCCCACGACTTCCCTGCCTTTGAGCCACATGCGGTTGGCCAAAGGAAATTGAGCGCCGACCAGGAAACCTGCCACGGCATTCAAGAAAAGCAGTATGCCCTGGATGGCCGTAAACACCAGCGAGTGCGTGATGCGGGCATACAGCGTGCTCAGGGCGATGGGCAACAACACCCAATAGAGCACCAGGGCCAGTTCGAGCTTGAGCAGAGAGGCCCGCTCCCTCATCATCCCCTCCAACCTGCGGGTCATGAGCAGCCCTCCCAGGCTCAATCCGGCCATAAAGGCGGTGATGAGTAACCCGATCCAATGGTACACGTAACCATAGAGGGTCTGGAAAGCAAAGATGACAATCAGGTCAGCGGCCATCCCGGTAAAGCCGGTGCTGGCGATGGCGAGGGGAACGGCGATCCCTTTGCCCCTCGTCGTCAGCCTCGCGGCCACCAGCAAGAGCAGCCCGCAGCCGATGATGGGTACGACCCAGTTCCACAGTTTCAGCCGGCTGGTAAAGGCGAGAACGCGAGCCAGCCCCGGAGAAAAGAGCGCGTTCCAGTAAGATAGGCCGTAAAATAACCCCACGGGGTGCAGGTCGCGGTTGACGTCTGCTCCGGCGGCATACGAGACCACGGCCTCCCCACCCCCATCCTCCTGGCCGAGAGCCGCCCAAAACCAGTCCAGGCGTCCCTGGCCCAACCTGAGACGGAGGGTGGAGGCGGTCAACAGTCGCGTCTCAAGACCGCGTCCCTCCCACCTTGCGACGAGCGCCTCGATTGACGTGGTGTAAAGTCCGTCCGAGGGTGAGGCCAGCCACAGGGTAACGTCGCCTGGTATCGGTCTGACGTGGGAAAAGGCCTGTTGCAAAGTGCGCTGGACCATCGTATTGAGAGCGCGTAGTTCAGCGCTCATATAGCTCAACGTACCCGGGCAACCGATGACCAGCACCCCATCCTCGGCCAGCAGCCCCCGCGCCATCTGAAAAAACTCCACCGTGTAGAAACGATTGAGTTGTAGCGTAGAGGGATAGGGCAGATTGACGATCGCCAGGTCGTAGCCTCGTTCACGGTGGGGAACACCCCCCCACGCTTGCCTTCTCACCAGCAAGCGCCCATCGACGTGCTCGACCCTGACCCGGGGATCACTCAGTTCACTGATCGTCAACGGGGTGGGGAAGCTCTGGACAGCCTCGACGAGTAAAGGATCCAGTTCCGCATAGTCGACCTGCTCCAGGGGATACTTGGCCAGTTCGCGTAAAACGCCTCCAACGCCGCCGCTCAGCACCAGTGCCCGCCGCGGTTGGGGGACGAACAGCAGTGGCAGATGGACGATCTCCTCGCTCAGAACCACGTCGGGCACCGGTGTCGTCACGATGGGAATGCCATCGGCATAGAACGTGTACTGGGACTCTCGCTGGACGACGGACACGTTGCCGTAAACCGAATTCTCGGAATAGACCAGATCGTAGCCGGCCCACTGCTGGCCCCTGGCCCAGCGCTGGACCTCGCTTGCGCCGGGAGAGAGCAAAAAACCAAGGCTAGCGGTCAACAGGGCCAGGACGACGATCAGGCCCGGGGTGAGGGATAGCTGCCTTCTACTGGACACAGCCAGCACCAGTGCAGCCGAGAGCAGATTCAAACCGGACAGAAGCAGGACGATCTGCAGGGAGTAGAGAAAAGGAATCAAGAGATAAGTAAAGACGATCCCGCCTACGATCGCTCCCAAAGCTTCGTAAACGTAGACCCAACCGATGGAAGGGGCTTTATCGCCGGTCAGGGTGGCGTAAGCCCGGCAGCCAAAAGCGAACATGGCCCCATCGACCAGAGCCAGGGGGATCAGGATCAAAAAGGAGGCGAAAAAGATGGGCACGAGGCCCACCCCCTCACCGGGGATAGCAGCGACGATGCGCCTGCTGACGTAAGCCGCGTAAAGGCACACCGGGAGGAACAAGGCAAAGAGGACTTGCAGCGCGGCAAAGGATGAGGCTTTTCCTCCCCACCGGTCCGCCAGTTTGCCCAGCAACCCGCTGCCGATGGCCTCCAGGATCAACCAGTTCCCCAGGATGAGACCGATGGACAATTCGTTGCCAAAGAACGCCACCAGTAGCTCCCGGATCAGCAGACCCTGCGTCACCGTGAAGCTAAAGCCCATCAGCAGGAACCCAAAGCGCAAAACCCGCTTTATCCTCGACACCCTGATTAGCCCTCAAAAGTGGCACGCTAAACGGTTTCACCCATTATAGCACGACTTTTGCGGTCCTAATCACCCCAGTGACGTCCCTGGGCCGGTGTCAGGAGTTGGATGATATGTTCCACTATCAGAACTGCACCGTCGCTCTGACTGTCTGGCCATCCCGCCAGAAAAGCAGTTCCGTCGCCAGCCCTGGACGCAGATTCGCCACGATGCGATGCACGTCCTGGTCGTTGCGGACGGCCTGGCCCGCCAGTTGCACGATGACGTCTCCTGGACGCAGGCCGGTCGCCGCTGCGGGAGAGCCGGGGTTCACCCGCCCCACGTAGGCGCCAGCGGGCAACGTCAAGCCCTTTTTGGCAGCCATGCGACCCGCGTCGGCAATCGCCACCCCCAGCTTGAGCGGCCGGGCCGCCCGACTTGCCAGCAACTGGTCAATGGCCCGCGGGTTAAAGCCGACCACCGTCTGACCATCAATCAGTGTCACCGGCACGCCCTGCTGGCCAGTCAAACGCACCATCTCGGCCGCGGCCTGCAGGTCCCGGCTGAGGTCACGCTCGGTAAAGGGCACGCCCTTGCCACGCAGATAAGCCTTGAGTTGATGACAATAGCCACAGGTTGGGGTCGTGAAAACAACAACGCTCATGATATTCCCACCGCACCCGCTACTTCTTGCAACACCGCCGCCGAACGGCGTAGCCCCGCCAGCTCTGCCTCGTTCAAGGGCAGTTCCAGCACCTGCACGATGCCCTCCCGCCCGACCACTGCGGGCAAGCTCAGGCAGACGTCCTCCAGGCCATATTGGCCCTGCATGAGGCTGGAGACGGGCAACACCGAATGCTGATCGCGCAAGATACTTTCCACGATCGAGGTGACGGCCAGACCCACGGCATAATAAGTGGCCCCCTTGCGCTCTATCACCTCGTAGGCCGCCTCGCGAACCTGGCGAAAGATCTCATCCCGGTCGATCGCGCCACAGTCCTCCCGGCACGCGATGCAATAATCGGTCAGGCGCGCGCCAGCGACGTTGGCCAGGCTCCAGACGGGCACCTCGCTGTCGCCGTGTTCACCGATGATATGCGCGTGCGCATTGCGCGGATCGACCTGGCAGTGTTCCGCCAACAGGTAGCGAAAACGTGCGCTGTCCAGCACGGTGCCCGAACCAACGACCTTGTGCGCGGGACGTTCCGCTAACTGGACCGTCAGGTAAGTCAATACGTCCACCGGATTGGTGACGACCAACAAGATCCCATCGGGATTGTAACGCACGATCTCGGGAATGATCTGTCGGAAAATGGCCACGTTTCGGCCGGCCAGGTCGAGGCGAGTCTCACCGGGTCGCGAGGCAGCCCCGGCAGTAACGACGACGATATCCGCACCGGCACAGTCCACGTAATCTCCCACGTGCACATCCACCGGCCGGACAAAGGGCAAGCCGTGCTGTAAGTCCATCGCCTCGCCCTCGGCTTTGGCGCGATTGACGTCGACCAACACAATCTCGCCAGCCTGTCCCCGAATCATCAAGGCATAGGCCAAGGTTGCGCCGACCGCCCCGGCCCCAACGATGGCGATTCGCCTCGAGTTTGAAAGGTTTGCACTCATATCAGCTCCTCACAGTGCCACACCCACCGCAACCCGCAACACGCGCAGACGTCGCGATGAACTGGCGCAGTAGACAGACTCACTATAGCATCCCTCCTCATCACTGCCCATCGGGGTTCACGGCTCCAGTGCTCCCCGAACGGTTGACGAAAGCTTGCGAGTCTCGGTTTGCTCAAGCTACGCAGAGCAAAATAAATAGCATGGCTTGCCCGACAGAATCATTATAGGCGAATAGACAGAATCTGCCAAGAAATCGCCCCTGCTTTGACGAAAAGTTTCTTAACCTGTACAATCAATCGAGTTTGGCACCCAATACGTTCGGCAAGGTCTCTGACCATCGCTATGAGCTTCGGAAACCTGGCCCAACAACAAGTACGGAGGTACTCATGACAGACTTGCAATCCTTTGCGACCCGCGCAGTCCACGCCGGTGAGCGAGCGCCGCGCGGTGACTATACCCCGGTGGTCACGCCCATTCACCCCACGGTGGGCTACCTATACGACAGCATGGACGACCTGGACGCCATCTTTGCCACCACGCGCCAGGGCTACGTCTATCCCCGCTATGGCAGCCCGACGGTGGCCGCGCTGGAGGCGGCGATGGCAGACGTGGAAGGGGGCGAGGCAGCGCACGCCTTTGCCTCAGGCATGGCAGCGATTCACGCAGCGCTGCTGGCAGCCGGCGTACAGGCCGGGACGGCGGTCGTCGCCGCGTACGATCTCTACGGCGCGACCTACTCGCTGCTCAACCACCTCCTGACCCAATTGGGAGCCACTGCCCATTTTGTGGACGTGACCGATTTAGCGGCCGTCGAGGCCGCACTGGCCGATGCCCACCCGGTCGCGCTGCTGGCCGAAACGCTTTCCAATCCCTTGCTCAAGGTGGCCGACCTACCTGCCCTGGCGGACCTGGCCCATCGCCACGGCGCGCAGTTCCTGGTAGACAGCACCTTTACCTCGCCCTACCTTTGCACCCCGCTGGCCCACGGCGCCGACTTTGTGATCCACAGCGCCACCAAGTTCATCGCCGGGCACGGCGACGTGATGGCGGGGGTGGTCGTCACCTCGGCTGAAAACCGGCGCAAACTGTACGAATTAAACAAGCTGGTCGGGGGCTTGCTGGGTCCCTTTGAGGCCTGGCTGGTCTTGCGCGGTTTAAAGACGCTGCCCCTGCGCATGC
>CBFDAD010000074.1:0-7237 GCA_965602705.1 uncultured bacterium | reverse complement strand
GTCGACCTGGGCCGGCCCGGTCGCGTCGGAGTTCCCTACATCAAGCTGTACAACGCCCCTGCTTTTCCCATACGCGGCAGCGATTTCAAATTCTGGCAAGAGCAGCCAGCGGCCAATCTGGGAATGGGACCATGGTCCCTGGAACAGTGGGAAGAACAAATTGCTGAACTGGCCTTGTGGGGCATCAACCTCATCCACCGGCCACTGCTCTATACTGCGCTCGACGCTTGGTTGGACGAGCATGAATTGATGATTGAGACTGGCCCTGGCAAGATCGGCTGGGAGATGGAGAAGCAAGTCCATCAGATCATCCACGATTATGGACTGCAGATTGGCATCTCCTACCCGCTCAACACCATCTCCTCTGCCGCTGCCCGCGACGAGTGGCACCCTGGGTCGTCTTGGCCTAGACTGGCTTGTCCATCGCTGCCGGCAGCGCGCGACCGCATCCTCTATGAACGAATACAGGTTTTCAAAGAGTTGCCCTACATTGACCACTTGTTTATTTCACCTTATGAGGTCGGCTTTTGCGCTTGCGAGGACTGCCAACCCTGGGTTGAGACCTTTATGCAGTTGGCACACGACACTGTCAAGTACTTGCATCGTCATCATCCCCATGCTCAAGTCTGGTTTTCCAACTATGGGTTCAGCCCTGAAGAGAATGAGTGGCTATGGAACATGCTCGCCCAAGAACATCCTGATTGGCTACACGTGATAAAATACAACCCTGCTGTGGGCAGCTTCCCTGCCCACAACCAACGCCCCCCCTCAGAGGAAAAAGGACGCGAGCATCGCTACCCGGTGATCAGCACCCTGACACACATCTTGCAGGAGACGATCCGGCGCATCCCGGTTGACTACAAGTTGGTAATCAACCCAGACGTCACTCACATCTCTCAACCCCGATACGGGTTGGAAAACATTGACCCGGCCCTGCTGCGGTTGCACACACACGATAGCCCCTTTGCTCGACCCCTGGGTTATCACGAGGTGTTTCGGGCGACAGCTGGCGCCAGCGCAGGTGCCAACCTTCACTCTGAAGGCGTGTACGACGATTTGAACAAAATGCTATGGGCTCAGTGGACGTGGTCACCCGATCTATCGCCTTGGGAGGCGACACAGGCCTATACCCGCTGGTGGTTTGGCGAAAGTGCCGCCCAACTCGTTGCCGAGGCAATTCTGTTGAGTGAGGTCAACTGGGAAAGTCCCTTGCCGGGCAACCCGCAGATCGAGCAAGTTATGCTACAGTTGGATCAGGCCGAGATGTACATTCCCCCTCACCTGCAAGAGGGCAACTGGCGCTGGGCGATGTGGCGGCTGCGCGGATTGTTGGACCTGCTAGCTCAGCACAAGCTCAACGCAGGTCAAGAGGTCCGCCGGACGGCACATGCGCTCTTGTCAGAGGCACTGTCTAGACCAGAGGAATTGGTTGAAAGGGTACAGAACGCTTGCGAATTGCTGGACCTGCGCCAGCGGGAAGCCCGGTTAGAGTATTTGAAAGAAGAGATCCGCGATCTGGACAACTTGTTGCACTACCAGATTGGCGTGCGCTTGCCAGCCGCTGCCAATCTAGACGCCGAGTTAACGAACCTGGGTTGGGAATTGATCCAATTGCGGAAAGCCCTGGAGACGTACGAAAGCGATGCGCCGGCGGACCTATCCGGTCTGCGCGAGGCGGTCACCTCGTGCTTGAACTATGAGAACCCTGGTCCCGGTGGCTTTTACGACGACTGTGGTCACATTGGCCGTGACCCGCATTTTGTATCCGGCCATCGCATTGTCGGCGCCCACGGCCTCGCACCCGACAACCGACCCTCAGCCAATACCTTTGCTGCCGGGTTCGGCAAGACGAAGGACGTGGTTTTTGCCTACCGTGGCCTCGACCCCGAGGCCGGTTACCAGGTGCGACTGACACTGGTCTATCCTGAAGACGAACACAGTGGCCACCGCCCCCCCTCGACATCCTATGGCGAAGTGGCAGGCTCGAAACCGTGCGCCTTGCAACGGCTTTATGCCAGTGGCTTTTTGATTCACGACGATATGCGCCTGCCGAGCCGTATCGCCCAACAACTCACTTTCGATCTGCCACGCCAGGCTTATGGCGACGGCAGGCTTGAGTTGCGCTTCGTTCGAGCGTCTTCGGGTTGCGCGGTGGCTGTATCCGAAATATGGTTGATTCAAGAGCCGATGACGAGCTAGCCTAGCGCCGGCAACAGAGTGGTGCGGCAGTGCAGTTGCAGCCTCAACCAGCATTTAAGGAGCAAGGGTGAACGTCACGTCGGTGACGTCCACCCTTTTTTTCAGAGACGGTACGAGCTACAGATAATAGGTCATCCGCTGCAAATGGACCACCGGGTCAATTTGCTGCACTTGGACCCCTGCGGGTACACTTAGAGTGATCGGTGCATAGCTGAGAAGTACTTTGACCCCGGCCTCTACGCAGATATCAGCCACCTCCTGCGCTGCCTCGGCCGGCACAGCGATTACCGCGATCTTGTAGCCCTTTTCTCTTAAGATCTGCGCCATGTTAGCGGTATCTTGGATCACACACTCGCACGGTTTTTCTCCCTGTTTGGCAGGATCGTTGTCAAAGATAACCGTGATACGAAAGCCACGCTTTTGAAGACCGTCATAGTGAGCGAGGGCGTGCCCGAGATCACCGGCGCCGATCAAAGCAACTTCCAGCTCAGATTCTACCTTGAGAATACGCTGTAGCTGCCGGCGTAAGTACTCGACGTTGTAACCCGTGCCTTGCTTGCCAAACTCACCGAAATGGGATAGATCCTTGCGAATCTGGGCCGAACTGATCCCCAACCTTTGCCCCAACTCGTGCGACGACGCAATCTCCTGGCCTTGGGTTTCCAGAACGGTCAGGGCACGCAGATAGATTGGCAATCGCCCAACGACAATATCAGGGACTTCTGAGCTAGTACCCACCTTATCTCTCCTTTACCCGGCTAAACGAAAGATTGTGAAATGATGGACTTATTTTATCACATTTAATTCCGGTTTGCAACATGGCCTTGAAGCACAGGTGTTAAAGGCTGGCATCCATCTTGAATTGTGTTATAATTTTCGTCCACTAGTCACCACACTCATCCGTGCTCACCTGCAGGCTCCTGTGGGTGTGGCTGGAGTGCGGGCGTGCCACAGCAAATCCGCGATCCTTTGGGAGTAGAATGACGCGCAGAGCCACACGACACGAGGTACGGCTGAGAGGGAAAGACCAATGGCAAAGATTCGAATCGAGCACGTGCGCAAGGTCTTTGCAGCAGATGAGTCAATCGCGCTGCCGGGGTTGAGAGAAGCACGACACCAAAAAAATGATGGCCCTCAAGTTGCTCTGGACGGCGTTGATTTGCTGGTGCGCGATGGCGAGACGATGGCCGTGCTAGGCCCATCAGGCTGTGGCAAGAGCACATTACTGCGCGTCTTGGCCGGTCTGATATCTTACGAGGGGCACGTTTACTACGACGATGTGTTAATTGATGGCGTCAAGCCCTTTGAGCGCAACATCGGCATGGTTTTTCAGAACTATGCACTCTATCCTCAACTCAATGGATACGGCAATCTAAGCTTCACCTTCTGGGTGCGCCATCGTTCTGCTCAGGAGGCCGAGGACCGGATTCGAGCCACGTCAAAGATCATGGGCATCGGCTTTGACGAACTCTTGAAGCATCAGCCCGGCCAACTTTCCGGCGGCGAACAGCAGCGCTTGGCTCTAGGGCGCGCGCTGGTGCGCAACCCCGACCTGTTCCTCTTCGATGAGCCACTATCCAACCTCGACGCTAAACTCCGCATCCGCACGCGCGGGGAGATCAAACGGCTGTTGCAACGCTTTGGACACACGGCGTTCTATGTCACCCACGACCAGATTGAAGCCACTGCCCTGGGCGACCGGCTGGCGATCATGCGCGCGGGAAAAGTGGAACAGGTCGGCACGTACGCCATACTATACGAGCGTCCCATCAACACTTTTGTTGCCGGTTTCCTGGGCAGCCCGCCGATGACACTATTGCCAGGCACGCTCAACGAACGCGGGGCCTGGCAGTGTGGCGACCTGGAAATACCCGTGCCCCAGATTGTAAGCAACCGCCTGCGCGTCGGCTGGTCATTGGTGCTAGGGATTCGGCCGGAGAACGCCCGTCTAGCCAGCGATGGGTCGCCCACCTTTGCGGGGCGGGTGGTCCACATCGAGCGTGACCTGCCCCGCCACGCGCAGACGTTATACGTAAAGCACGCTCCCTTACCTGACATCGCCGTCACCGTACCGTCGAGCGAGCGGGTCCAGCGGGGGAATCAGGTGCCCGTCCTGCTACCAGGAGACAAGTTGACCTTTTTCGACGGCAAGACCGAGATGCGGATGGGATAGGAAATGTTCTACGATCAAGCTAAAATTTATGTCAAAGCTGGAGACGGGGGTAACGGCTGCGTCGCCTTTCGCCGCGAGAAATACATCCCTCACGGCGGGCCAGCGGGAGGGGATGGCGGCAAGGGTGGAGATGTGGTGCTGGTAGTGGATCCGCACCTCAATACCTTGCACCATTTTAGCCGCAGACGCCATTTCAAGGCAGAGCGTGGCGAACACGGGCGTGGCAAGAACCAAACCGGCGCCAATGGGCCCGACAAAACCGTCCCTGTGCCACCAGGGACCGTCGTGCGCGACGCCGACGCGGGTGGGCTATTGGCTGACCTGACCGAGACCGACCAACGTTTCATTGTCGCCCGGGGAGGCAGAGGAGGTCGTGGCAACAGCCGCTTTGCGAGCTCCACCAACCAGGCCCCGCGCATGGCCGAGCGCGGGGCACCAGGTGAGGAGCGCTGGCTGGAACTGGAACTCAAGCTATTGGCCGACGTAGGTCTGGTGGGCCTGCCCAACGCAGGGAAAAGCACTTTACTATCAGTACTCAGCGCTGCTCGTCCCAAAATCGCTGACTATCCCTTTACCACGCTGGAACCTAACCTTGGCGTAGCCGTCCTGGATGACTTTACCAGCATCGTGCTGGCCGACATCCCGGGTTTGATCGAGGGGGCCAGCCAGGGAACTGGGTTGGGTCACGAGTTCCTGCGCCACGTCGAGCGCACCCGTCTGCTCATCCACCTGCTCGACGGTGCGGGCGAGGACCCACTGGAGGCATTTGATACGATCAACAGCGAACTGGCCGCCTTTGACGAGCGATTAGCGACCAAGCCCCAAATTGTCGCCATTAACAAAATGGACCTGCCCGACGCTCAGACCCTGTGGCCACTTTTACGCGAGGAATTGACGCGACGTGGTCACGAGGTGATGCCGATTTCAGGTCTCGCCCGGCAGGGCACCCGCGAGCTGCTCTACCGGGCGGCGCAGCTCTTGTCCGAACTGCCCCCACCCGATACGACGCCACCCGTAGCTGTTCCTGTTCTCCGGCCCGATCTGGAAGAGGACCACTTTACTATCAAGCGCGAGGGTGAGGGTTGGCGCGTACGTGGGGCGCGCATCGAGCGCACGGCCCGTATGACCCGTTGGGACCTGGACGAAGCTGTCGACCGCTTTCAAAGAACATTGGAGCAGACAGGCATCACCCGGGCATTGGAGGAGGCCGGCGTACAGGTCGGCGACACGGTCTTTATCGGCGACTTTGAGTTGGAGTGGGGCGAATAAAAGGCAAACATGGGCAGTGAGACGGAAGTGAAGCGACTAGGTGTGCTAGGTGGCACTTTTGACCCACCTCATTACGGCCATCTGCTGTTGGCCGACACAGCACGGGTCCAGTTGCAGCTCGACCGGGTACTCTTTGCACCGGCGGGGCAACCGCCCCACAAGCCTAGCGACCAGCCGTCGCCTGCCACCCACCGGGTGGCGATGTTGCAGACGGCTCTGGCCGACGCGGATGAGCCGACCTTCCATTTATCCCGCCTGGACCTGGACCGCCCGGGTCCACACTATACAGTAGACGCGCTGACGATCCTGCACAAGGTATATCCAACGGCTGAGATGTGGTTCTTGATCGGCGGTGACTCATTGCGCGATCTGCCCCAATGGCGCAATCCGACCCGGATCATCACCCTGGCCCGCCTGGCAGTGCTGAGCCGCCCCGGCTACACACCCAACCTAGACCAATTGGCGACAAAGCTCCCCCCCACCGATGAGCCGGTAAACTTGAGCCAACGCGTGGACTGGCTCGCCGGTCCCCCGTTAGACGTATCCTCATCGGCGCTGCGCGAGCGCGCCCGAAGGGGGCTGCCACTGCGCTATCTGGTGCCGCCTTCTGTTGAGGCTTATGCACGTGAACACGGCTTGTACGACGAAGGAGAAAAAAACTGGGACGTGCGTCGATTTTCACGTTCCACACTGCAAGGAAAATCTGTATGACAAAACGGCTATCGTGGTTCCATTTAATCACCTATTGTCTGCTGACCATTGTACTGGCTGCTTGTGGCGAAGAGGGGTTGTTTGACCCACCCACGCCCACGCTCCCTGTCCCCCCATCTACCCCCACGGTCCCGCCATTGCCGACCGACGCTTCCACCGCCGCCCGCATCCGCGCTCGGGGCTATTTGCTTGTCGGCGTGCGCTACGATGATGCCCCCTTTGGGGTCGTGGACGGCCAGGGCGACTTGGTCGGCTTTGACGTTGACCTGGCCCGAGAATTCGCCTGGCGCTGGCTGGGCGACCCCGATGCGGTCAGATTTGTCCAGGTGACCAACGCCAGCGCAACTGAACGGATCAAGACAGGACAGGTGGACCTGATCATCGGCGCGCTGCCGTCCCACCAGGGCAAAGCCCGCGACATAGATTTCAGCGCTGCCTACTATTACGACGGCCTTTCACTGTTGTTGAACAAGACTGACACCACGGCAATAAACCGACCGGCCGACCTGGACGGGGTCGCGGTGGCCGTCGTCGAGGAAGCCAGCACCGAAGCGCCAATGTTTCGGGCTGCCGGCCAAGCTGTGCCACAAGTCGTTTATTACCCCGAATATTTCTCAGCAGTAGCAGGACTAGAGATTGGCACCGTGCAAGCGGTCGTCGGCCCCCGGCGCACCCTGACGCGGCTGTCCAGCGACAATGACAGTCTGGGTCTGACGCCCCGCTTTACTCGCGATCCTTACGCCATCGGCATGGCCAAGAACGACGGCCCCTTCCGCGACCTGGTCAACGTTACACTGATGAACATCATCGCCGATGGCAGCTCCGCGAGTATATTCGAGCGCTGGTTCCCTGAAGAGACCTTGCCCGAATTAGAGACCTGGGCCG
>CBFDAD010000073.1:0-7243 GCA_965602705.1 uncultured bacterium | reverse complement strand
CTCAACCTGGTCGGCGCCTGCCTGGCGAGCCAACGCCTCCAAGCGCGCCGGCAGGACCTTTTGGGCGTAAGCCACGCTCTCTGTCAGGGAAACAAAGTCACGCACCCCGTCGGGCAGGTACATACGGAAGTGATTGCCGTCCTCCTCCAAGGGATGGATCAGCACCCGCATTTGCTGTACCACACCGCCCGCCACAGCGCCCAAGGCATTCGCCACCCCAGCGTGTTCAGGGATCACCAATTCGGTGTGTAGTTGCCGGGCCGTCCGGGGCAGGTAGGCCTCGACCGGCGCGCCAATGGCGACTACTGGCTCCTTGAGCGTCAATTGACAATCCAGGCCGGAGGCCTCAGAACCATTCAGCGCACGGGCCAACAACGCTGCCGCCGCTGGCTCTTGCTTCCAGTCAGGCAAAGTCCCCTCGTCGCTCAACACCTTGCTGACCAGTTCCGTCGCCACCCGATCCGAGACGCCCGAGACCACCCGCCGACAAAAATCTCCGGGTGTGAGGCCAGCTCGCGCCGCCAAAAGCTCGGCGCCAAGCTGCGACGCTTTGGTATTCCACAGCTCAAACTGGCCCAGCACGTGCAAGGCGTCGGTAGGCGTAAAACCGGCTTGCAGAATCAGCCGCTGCGCTCCGAGACTCTCGATTTGGCGCGAGAGCAAGAAACTATAGCGCACCTTTTCAGTCAGCGCGATCATTGACTGTGGCCCCTCGGCCAAATAGTCCAACAACTCTTTATCATCACCCGAGATCACAAAAGCCGCCCGACGCTGGGCCAGCACGAATTTCCCGGCCAAGTCGTGGTCGCGATCCTCTGTCACTTGACGCTGCAGTTCACGCACCACTTGAGGATACTGGCTCGCCAACAAGCATAATGGCACCACGCGGCGAGGACCAATGGACAGCCACTCTGAACCTGACTGTCACCGCCCAGTCCCACGGTGTGAACGTCCACCGCCTCAACCATAGTCCGCCAACGACCGACCTGAGCGCCTTCGGGGTTTACCCGCGGCCGGCCGTCCACCAACGCGGCAATGTCGGTGGTCGTGCCTCCCACGTCCACCACCCACACGTCACGACGGCCCGCCAGGTGCCAGGCCCCGACGACACTGGCCGCCGGTCCTGACAGGATCGTCTCAATAGGCCGCTGCATGGCCCACTCGGCCCGCACCAGCGAGCCATCCCCCTTGACCACCATCAACGGCGCGACAACCCCCAGCTCATCTAACGTTTGGTGTACAGTGGCGATTAGTTCCCGCAGCAACGGGATGAGCTTGGCGTTGAGCGCCACCGTCGTCGCCCGACGCACGGCGTTGAGTCGCGTGGTCAACTCGTGACCACAGGTGACTGACAGAGTTGACCCGTCTGGCTGCCGGGTCAACTCTTCCACCAGGGCGCGCACGCGCAGTTCGTGCGATGGGTTGCGCACGCCGAAATAGCCCGAGATAGCAAAGGCTTCCACGTGGTCGCGCCGTGCCAGGATCGCCTCGCGCGCCGCTGCCTCGTCCAGAGGCGCTACCTCATCCCCCACCCCATCGTGGCCGCCGCGTAAGTAGACCACATCTTGTGTCACCAGGTCACGTTCAAAGCCGTACTTTTGTATCAACTCGGGATCATAACCAATCAGCAACAAGCAGACCGGGCTACCCTGGCCCTCGACGATCGCGTTGGTGGCCAGCGTGGTCGATAACGCCACCAGGTCTACGTCAGCCGGAGACACTGCGCCCCCATTCTGTGCCAGGACCTTTCCTACCGCTTCGCCGATGCCAATGGAAAGGTCATCACGGGTGGTCAGAGCCTTTGCGCCGGCCAACACCTGGCCGCTGTCGTGATCCACCAATACTGCGTCAGTATACGTACCACCGGTATCAATTCCTAAAACAATTGTCATACTCACTCATCCTCACAATAGTCTCCCAGTTGCGCCCCGTCCATCGCTTTTACCAAATCGGCAGAAGCGAGGGCCAGCCCAACATCTGGACGCCCTGCACTAATAACCACTTGATCCAACTCTAGCACCCGCTGATCTACGTAACTGGGCACATCAGCGCGCCGAAACCCCAGCACCGAGACCGCCCCCACCTGAAAACCGGTCACCCGCTGTACGTCCCGCTCTGAAGCAAACTTGACATTCTTATCCCCCAGGGTCGCACCGATCTTTTTGAGACTGAGTCGGCGGTCGCCAGGGACCACTATCAGCACAAACGGGCTGCTGCGTCTCGCATGTTGAGGCCCAGAGCGCTGAACGATCATCGCCTTGAGCACTTGAGCTACAGAGATGCCTAAATCCTCAGCGACCCCTTCGGCCGTGTGTTGCTTATGGGTCTGCTGGCGCGGTTCGTAGGGAATGCCACGCCCCTCCAGCGCCCGCATTGGCATCGTCTTGGCCTTGCTCTTCTTTTTGGTCATCTTGCGCCCCTACCCATTGCGATCTGATCCATCTTACGGCCACCGACGCAGTTGAGCTAGCCCATCAACGCTCCCTGGTTGATAGAATGACGACGCCGACCAAGGTCAATACCCCTCCCAGGGTTTGCAAAACGCTCAGGACGTCGCCAAAGACCAGGAACGCCAGGATCGCCGCTATGAACGGTTCCACGGTAGCGGTGATGATCGCGGTGCTAGCCGAGAGGTACTTGAGCGCCCAGGTGTAAAGGGAAAAGCCCACCACGGTGGGCAGCAGTGCCAACAACCACAACCAAAACCAGATGTGCGCCGGCTTTGACCAGGGAAAGGACAGAGCTGGCAGGGGTTGCGGCAACAGCAAGGTGAGCGTGGACAGCCCAAAAGCATAGGTAGTCAGCGTCCACGAGCTGTACCGACCCAGGGAGATCTTGCCAAAGATGGCATAAGCAGCCCAGGTGATGCCAGTTCCCAACCCCACCAGGATGCCAACCCAGTTCAGCCGAATCTGAGAGACGTCATAGGTCCGGGCCACCAGGGCGACGCCGACAAAGGTCAAAAGCAACGCCCCCAGTTTACGCCGGGTGATCGGCTCGCGCCACAAAAACCGCGAGAACAAGACCACAAAGGCCGGTGCCGTATAGTTAAAAACGTGGGCCGGCGCCACACCGATCAGGTCCACGGCATAGACCCACAAGACGTGGAACAAGCCCACCCCTATCACCCCCATCCCGATCAGAGGTGGCCAATCCCGTCGTTCCACCCGCAGCAAGTCACGGCGGAACAAAACCAGACTCGAGAATAACACGATAAAAGTAAGAAAATCGCGCCAGAAGGCCAGGGTCAACGGCGTGGGGGCGTAATTCACCAGGATTTGCTTGAGCAGAACCCCAGAGGTCGCCCAACACGAGGCCGCGCCCAGTACCATCAAATATCCCTTTGCCGAGGACTTTTCTGCGCCTCTGGCGCTGTCCCCTCCACTTGGAATCGTCTTTGGTTGTGCGCTGGCAGCCACAGATGTGCTGTCGGTCATTGTGTTCTCCTATTTGCGTATTGTCATCTACCTCGAAAGAATTCGCAAGTCTGAGAGACTTGGAATTCTGGTTAGCCTCACGCGGATTCTCTTCCCGGCAGTTCCATGGCCTCGATGTAGCGCATATTGAAATCGGCATCCAGGTCCAGGTCTATCTGCTGAGCCAGCGCGGCGATCCGTTCGCCACGCGCAAACTCCTCGTCATCCAGGAACAACGCCGCCCCCAATCCCGCCCCGTTGGCCGGCGTCTCTACGATCGACGGATCTACGTTGGGGATCATCCCCAACCCCACCACCGCGTCGATGTTCAATTGACTGCCAAAAGAGCCAGTGAGAATCATGCGTTGCAGGTCACGGTCTTCCAGCCCCAGGCGCGCCATCAAAATCTCTGTTGCGGCGCGGATGGCTGACTTGGCCTTTTGCAGCTCCCGCACATCGTGCTGCGTCAGATACAGGGAGATTTCGGCCCCTCCCTCGGTGAGATCTACGCCTTTGTCGGTAAGCAGAACCCGTCGCACACCGCTCCTATCTTTGTCGATGCGATGGCCAAAAGTGGGATGATCAGCGACCAAGCGCCCGGAGCGATCAATAACGCCGGCTCGGCGCAACTGGCACACCAGGTCCAGCAGTCCCGAACCGGTGAGGCCCACGGGCGGATGGTCTCCAATGGTGGTAAAAGTGAAGCTGCCCTGCTCCACGTCGGCTGTGACCCCCACAATGGCCCCATCCACGGCGCGGGTGCCGCAAGAGATATTTACACCCTCAAATGCCGGTCCGGCGGCAGTGGAGGCCACCAAGACACGTTCGCCGTCGGTGACCATCACCTCACCGTTGGTGCCCAGGTCAATCGCCGCCATCGGACCTGGGGCGCGATCAAAACCAAAATATGCCAGACAGGCCAACGCATCGGAACCGACAAAGCCGCCGATCAGAGGAGGCAGAGCAACCTCGGCCTGAGGCGGCAAAGTGTCGCGAAACAAGCCGTCCCCCTCACGCACAGTCGCCGTGCTGTGCGGTTGGAACGGGAGCACCGAGAGCGTGTCCACCGGATACTTGAGCAGCAAATGGTGCATAGCGCAGTTGCCGACAATTGTCACTCTGCAGATGCGCTCTTTGACCCGACGGGGGAGCTTGAGCGCGTCGATGGCCTGTCCAATGGAGGACAACGCTAGCGCAGAGAGGCGTTCGGTCTGTTCTGCACTCTCATCAGCCGCCGCCATGCGCGAGATCACGTCTGCGCCAAAAACGGTTTGCTGGTTGAGGGCGGCGGCACCGGCGCAGACCTGGCCGTTGTCCAGCGTGGTCAGAAAGGCCGCCACGGTGGTGCTTCCCAAGTCGATCGCCAGCCCCAATGGTATGCCTTCCCGCTTATAGTCGTCGGATGCACGGAAAATCTTGTTGGAATAGACCACAATGGGCGCCAGCGTGACCGAAACGGCACCATACACCCGCGCGCGGCAGGCCAGGCGATAGCCAGCCGTGACTTCGGCGGGGGAGAGCTGCTTGAGTTCGACCTCATCGAGGGGGCTCAACGCGCCTTCCGCCAGCACCTTGCACTTGCCACACGTGCCTCGACCGGCGCAGGGTTGCTCAAGGGGCAGTCCGGTGGCGATGATCGCACCACCCAGCAGGGCGTTCTCCTCCACGACAACTGAACGCACGTCATCACCGTAACGCACAGTTACCTTTCCCCCAATGCCATCCTTCATCATACACTTCCTTACATCATCACCCAGAAAAAACTCGAAACTGTTCTCAAATTAGTCGCAAGACCAGATAAGCGTTCAGCCCCACCGCCCACCTCCTGAACGCTTACAAGATCGGTAAACATACACCCATTTTATTTAGATGCAACAAGCAACGCAAGGTTGTGGACCAGGTTGGCACCACTGAGTGTCGAACTCAAGCAAGAAAAAACTGCCTCGGCAGCGGCTTGCGGATCGGGGAACTTGGCATCCCCTACAAATCACCTGCCACACTCGCCCGGCAGGCGGCATGCCCGGGCAAGTGTGGCAGGTGAGAGCAAGTGAACTAGACTATCACAGCGGCAGCCAAGTGCCGATCCCTTTCTCCACAGCACGCTGGTAGATCAGGGGTGCCACAGCCATATCATCCATCGCCAGGCCCAAGTTGGCGGTCATGGTCCGCTCGGTCGGTGTCTCGCGACCCGGCTTGCGCCCGGTAGCCAGTTCGCCCAGACCAGCGTGAATCGGTGGAATGTCCTTAAAGTAGCCCACTTGCTGATAATGGCGGAGCTGCGGGATGTCGTCGGTGCAGAATTTGTCCGCTTCCTTCATGGCGTCGGGGTGCCAGTAGGAATCAAAATCCACCAGCGAAGCAAAGGCCCCCGCGTCCAGCCAGCCGGCCTTGATCGTGCAATGCGGCTTCTTCAGGATTGGCCCAGCAGTCACGACCAGGTCACAGCCGGTCACCGCCTCGCGCGGCGTGGCGACGGGCACCACCTCCAGGTTCAAGCGGGCACTCATCTCATCGGCATAGCGCTGCGCTATCTCGGCGCTGATGTCGTACGCCATCACCCGCTTCAGGGGAAAGAGGACGCTCAGCGCCTCCGCGTTGGTGCGCCCTTGCACGCCACAGCCCAACACGCCAGCGACCGACGAATCAGGGCGCGCCAGGTAGCGCGCACCCACCGCCGTCGCTGCGCCCGTGCGCATGGCGGTGATACACACGCAGTCCATGACCGAGATGGGCAACCCCGTCTCGGGATCGTTGAGGATGAGCAGGCCAGTGATATAGGGCAACCCCCGTTCCTGGTTCCCTGGGAAGCCACTCACCCACTTGATGCCAGCCGATTTCAAGGCCGGTATGTAGGCCGGCATGGCGTGGATAAAGTTGTCGCCGCCACCGGGGTGGATGCCCGGTTTGGGGGGCATCTCCACGCGGCCTTCCCCTTTTTCGCGGAAAGCGGCTTCCAGCGCCTCAATGACCTCGGCCATCGTAAGGCCTACACTCTCCACATCAGCCTTGGAGAGATAGAGTATTTGGTCCGTGTGCATGTTGCCTCCTTTTAAGGATTGGATTTAGTAAAAGCAGCAGACAGTTTCGTTGTAGAATTTTCGTGTCGGCTGCTGTTGCCAGCACCGGCGCCGTCAACCCCAGACGCCGCAGGTCCACGGGTGCTCCTATGGGTTAGATCTCCCGGACGTCAAGTATTTCCACTGCCAGCGGTTCAACCACCTCCAGCAGGTCCTCCTTGGTTATCTCGCTTACCTTGAGATGGCAGCCCCAATTCGTGGGGTCGTCGCCCAGGAAAACGTTCATGGCCAGGATCAAGCCCCCGCGCTCTGTGATCGCAGAGCTGATCTGGGCCAGTGAACCCTTGTAATAAGGGGCCAGCAGCGTTAATCGCACGCCCTTTTCCCGTGCGCCAAAGAGTTCGAGGAAAACCTTGAACAGGTCAGACTCGGTGATAATGCCGACCAACATACCATCACGCATCACTGGCAAGCCGCCGATCTTGTTGTCGGCCATGAGGCGCGCGGCTTCTTCGATAGGACAATCCTCCTCAATAATGATGACCTCCTTGGTCATGATCTCTGCCACCGTTACCTTGGCAAGCAAGTAGCTGATTTCCCACACGCTCAAAGAGGTCGCTGACGACGGTGAAGCGTGAAGCAGGTCATCATCGGTGACGATGCCGATCAATCTGCCCTTTTCGTCCACCACCGGAAAGCGTCGCACCTTTTCCCGTTTCATCCATTCCATTGCCTCTGCGATTGAGAGGTCGGGCTTGCAAGTGATAGGGTTACTCGTCATTCTGTTGCCAACTAGCATTTTCCTTTCCT
>CBFDAD010000072.1:0-7243 GCA_965602705.1 uncultured bacterium | reverse complement strand
AAAGACTTGCACGCGTTGGCACAGTATCGTAGCGGCGGGGCAGTATTGAGCGTCTATTTGAATACCGACCCGACCCAGCACACCACTGACGAGTACAAGCTGGCTTTGCGTCAATTACTCAAAGAGGTTGAAGGTAAAGCTGCTGCTGATGACATCGCTGCCGTGGAGCGTTTTGTAGAATTCGAGCACGACTGGACGGGGCGCGGCCTCGCGATGTTCAGTTGCGCCGAAACCGAATATTGGCAGCAATACAGTCTAGCCGTGCCGGTCGAGTCACGTGCTATCGTCTCCGACAAACCATTCCTCACACCGCTGGCGGGCCTATGGGACACTTTTAACCGTTTCGTGGTAGCCATGGTGGACCGGCAGGGAGCGCGCCTGCTCGTTTTCCAGATGGGTGAATTGGTACAGGAAGAGGGGATGCTGGGTGAAGAGGTGCGGCGCCTGAAAAAGGGAGGCGGTTCCTCCGCAGCTGGACGCCGGGGGGGCACTGCAAGTCGCTCGGCCCAACACGAAAACACAATAGCAGCACGCAATCTCAAGGACGCATCCGGGCTGACGGTGGCCTTTTGTGAAGCTCATCGCCCACGCAACATCTTGCTGGCCGGCGCCGAGCCCACTCTACCCCAATTCAAGAGCTATTTGCCGCGCGTGTGGGCCGACCGAGTGATCGGTACTTTCTCTGCCAACATGAATGCCGGTCATAACGAAATCCGTGAGCGCGCCTTTGCCATCTTGGAGCACGTAGAAGCAGAACGAGAGGTAGCACTATCCGATGCAGTAATAACGGCCGCTGCCAAAGGCAGCAACGGTGTCGTCCGCCTGGGCGACACGCTGAGCGCCGTTCACGAAGGGCGGGTGCAGACACTGGTCGTGGCCGAAGGCTATCGTGCACCCGGTTACCGCTGTACAGGTTGCGGCTACATCACCGATCAGCAGCTGGATGAATGTCCTTTCTGCAGCGGCAAGTTTGAAGAAATGCCCAATGCTGTTGAGGCGGCCGTCTCCCAGGTCCTGGAACTAGGAGCGCGGGTGGAAATCGTGCACGGACACAAAGGGATGTCCCAGCTAGGCATCGGGGCGCTATTGCGGTACTGACGGCCGAGCCACTATGGAAACGGAGCTGCCGGTTGGCAGCCCCGTTTTGTTATTCGAAGGTAAAGCGCCCTCGTCCTCCAGACCGGACCAGGGTTTAAACTGGGTATTCAGTTGTAAAAGATGACCTATGCCGGTTCAAAAGTCGTCGTCATAGTCGTCATCATCGTCGTAGCTATAATCCTCATAGTCCAGCTCGGGCGGCCGGTCACTTACAAGCTGCAGACTGGTGTCACATTGAGGACAGACTATGATGTCCCATAACTCAAGCGACTTGGGCAAGATGATCCAAGAATCACATTCAGGACACTGAGCCTTCATCGTGCTGACTCCACTTAACCAGGTTGAAAAATCCAGTCTCTCTCACTGCTGCTAGAGAACACCTAGCGATCCCGTATATGCACTCAAACCATTCTATTTGAGATAACCGCCTCCTGTTTCTAATTACTGGAGCATCAAGGTCACAGACGCCCTGGGCTAAATCACCTACAGGCTATGCTGCTCAAGTTATCTAGCCAATCGGCTTGCCGAGATACTACACCTTGTTGGCCGATTTGTCAATCTAACGCAATGTTAACGTTGTTCCTATGCCATTCTAATGTAGGGCAGATAGCATGCAATTGAGATCATAACATACGGAAGGTAAGCATATGGATTTGAATCGCTATACGCAAAAGGCCCAGGAAGCCATCCTGGCAGCACAGAGCCTGGCTGAGGAATACAATCACAGCCAGATCGAAGCGCAGCACTTGTTGCTGGCGCTGTTGCACCAAAGCGACGGCGTGGTGCCCCAGGTCATCAGTAGACTAGGGGGCAACCCGACAGCGTTGGCCGCCGCCGTGGAGCGCGAGTTGCACGGCAAGCCACAGGTCCATGGCGCGACCAGCCAAGTCGGGTTGAGTCACGCACTGGCGGAACTGCTTAAAGAGGCTGAAAAGGCTGCTCACGACATGCGCGACGAGTTCGTCAGCACCGAGCACCTGCTGCTCGCGCTGGCCGATGGCCGTTCGTCACTGAGTAACTTTTTAGCGGGTCATGGCGTTACCCGTGACGCTGTGCTGCAAGCGTTGACCCAGGTACGTGGCAGCCAACGCGTCACCAGCCAGAACCCGGAAAGCACTTATGCCGCGCTGGAAAAGTACGGTCGCGACCTGACCCAACTGGCCCGCACGGGCAAGCTGGACCCGGTCATCGGACGGGACCGGGAGATCCGGCGCGTGATTCAAGTGCTCAGCCGCCGTACCAAGAACAACCCGGTGCTCATTGGCGAGGCGGGCGTGGGCAAGACGGCCATCGCCGAAGGACTGGCCCAGCGCATCGTCAACGGCGACGTGCCCGAGGGATTGAAGGACAAACAGATCGTGACCCTCGACCTGGGTGCACTGGTCGCCGGGGCCAAGTACCGGGGCGAGTTTGAGGAACGGCTCAAAGCCGTGCTCAAAGAGATAACCGACGCCGCCGGCCGGGTCATCTTGTTCATTGACGAGTTACACACCGTCGTCGGTGCCGGTGCCGCCGAAGGGGCTATGGATGCCAGCAACATGCTCAAGCCGATGTTGGCGCGGGGTGAGTTGCACTGCATTGGGGCGACCACGCTGGACGAGTACCGCAAGCACATCGAAAAGGACGCCGCACTGGAGCGGCGTTTCCAGCCAGTGCATGTGGATGAGCCGACCGTCCAGGAGACGATCAGCATCTTGCGCGGGCTCAAGGAGCGCTACGAGGTGCACCACGGCGTGCGCATCCAGGACGGTGCGGTCATCGCCGCAGCGACGCTTAGTCATCGCTACATCGCCGATCGCCAGTTACCCGACAAGGCCATTGACCTGGTCGACGAAGCGGCTAGCCGGCTGCGGATGGAGATTGACTCCAAGCCGGCTGCCCTCGACGCCGTGGACCGGCAGATTATGCAGCTGGAGATTGAGCGCGAGGCGCTCAAGAAAGAAAAAGACAAAGCCAGCCAAGAGCGGCTCAAGGCATTGGAAAAAGAGCTGGCCGACTTGAAGGAAGAGTCAAACCGCTTACACGCGCGTTGGGATACAGAAAAGCAGGCCATCGAGAACGTGCAGGCTGTCAAAGAGCGCATTGAGCGGACCAAGACGGCCATCGAGCAGGCCGAACGCCGGGCTGACCTGGAAGAGGCCGCCCGGTTACGCTACGGCACCTTGCGCGAGCTGGAAGTCCAACTACAGCAAGGCGAAGCGCGCCTGGCCGAACTCCAGGCCGGTGGCCGCATGCTCAAGGAGGAAGTCGAGGCCGAAGACGTGGCTACCGTCGTCGCCAATTGGACCGGCATTCCCGTCAGCAAATTGCTGGAAGGCGAGATCGAAAAGCTGCTCAAGATGGAACAGCGACTGCACCGGCGGGTGGTGGGGCAGGACGAGGCCATCGACGCTGTGTCCAACGCCGTCCGGCGTAGCCGTGCCGGCCTGCAGGACCCCAACCGACCTATCGGCACTTTTATCTTTCTGGGGCCGACCGGCGTGGGCAAAACAGAATTGGCCCGCGCCCTGGCCGAGTTCCTGTTTGACAGCGAGGAAGCTATGGTGCGCGTCGACATGAGCGAGTATCAGGAGCGGCACACCGTCAGCCGGCTCATCGGCGCGCCGCCGGGCTACGTCGGCTATGACGAGGGGGGACAATTGACCGAGGCGGTGCGGCGTCGCCCCTATGCCGTGGTGCTGTTCGACGAGATCGAAAAGGCCCATCCCGAAGTCTTTAACACGCTGCTGCAGTTGCTTGACGAGGGACGGCTGACCGACGGGCACGGGCGCACCGTGGATTTTACCAATACGGTGGTCATCATGACCAGCAACATCGGGAGTCACTGGATTAAGGAACTGGGCGCCGAGGCCGCCCAGGAAAAGGTGTTGGCTGAGCTGGACCGAAGCTTCCGTCCTGAATTCCTGAACCGCGTCGACGAGATCATCATCTTCCACGCGCTGACTTTGGAAGACCTGGTGCAAATCGTGGACATCCAACTCCGGCGGTTGCGCAGCCTGCTGAGTGAACGTGGGCTGGAATTGCGGGTCAGCCAGGCCGCTCAACGCCACCTTGCCGAACGAGGCTTTGACCCGGTTTACGGTGCGCGCCCCCTCAAGCGTGTCATCCAGCGTGAATTACAGGATCCGCTGGCGCTGGCGCTGCTGCAAGGGGACTTTTGCGAAGGGGATACAGTTCAAGTGGACTTTGGTGAGAAGCTGACCTTCAACCGGGTGGAAGCTCTGGCCCAGGCTGCGTGATCAAGAGCGACTATCTTGACAATGTCAAATTCAGCCAGCGAGGGTGCCTATCATAGAGGAGTAAGCACGCCCACGTGCGAATGGCCTTGGCGTCCCATTCCGCACCTGGGGGTGCTCCACTCCTCAATATGGCGGAAAGGTGCCGCCATCCGTCAGCCAGCCTCAGCCAGCTTCTTGAGCCTGCTCAGGCTGCGCCGAATGGCGCGACGCGTAGCGGAGCGTCTCCCTACGGCGTCAAGTATGCGCGCGATAAACCCGCGGGGCTGATATTCCCAGGTGAGGATGAATTGGGTGCCGTCGGCGGATTTGCTGAACTGCCAGGTCTCAGCGCCGGACTTGAACGGGCTACTGGGGGCCGCATCAATCACTTTTAACTTCGAACCGCTGGGCAACTGGTAGTCGACGTACTCGGCATCCCAGGTAAAGAGAAACTGCCCTGAACGACCAGCCTCAATGCGGATCAGGCTTCCCCGGCGCAGCGGCGCGGGCGTGATCAACTCGACGCCCACCACCCGGTCGTCCCACTCGGGCCGACGAGCAAAGTCGTGACAAAGTCGAAAGACCGTCATCGGTGCTGCCGCGATGTTGATAGACTCCTCAATTCGGGCCATTATTCCTCCCCCGTCTATGTTTAAAGATTGCACACGCTGGTCACTATTATACTATGACTGGCGCCCTGTGCAAAAAACCAATTCCTGCGATCTTTGAACCCTTGGCACGCTAACGACCGCCAGAGCACCGACCAGAGGATAGAAGGGATAGCGGCGAGTGCGAAAGTTTGTGCCAGCGCCGTCGTTGGGCTATAATCCGGGCGCACTACTATTCAAGATTCCCGGGGCAACGGTCGTCCAGCACAACTTCGCAACTTATGGCGTCACCGAGTATGCTGTGGAGTCTGAACCTATTACGATCCGTATCGGTAATAAATCAACGAGCCGGGGATCTGGCGATCCCCTCTGAGCAGTGTTGGAGCTGGGGATCTGTTGATCCCCTCTGAGCAATGTTAGAGTCGGGGCTCTGGAGATCCCCTTTGAGCAATGTTAGGGCTGCTGAGACCGAATTCTGGAGCGTGTGTTGACCAAGAGAGAGTTCAGGCTAGAAAACGAATACCACTATAACCGCTCCGGTCCGGTGCGCTGGATCGTCTCCCACCTGATGCGCTATCCTATCTTCCCCCTGGCGACGATCCTGGCGGCGGTCGTGAACAACCTGGCTTACGGTAGCATCCAGGTCTTTATCGGCAGGGCATTCGACCTGATCACCACATCCGGCTGGCGCACGGCCGAGTTGCTGATGATTGCAGCGGGCGTGATGGGATGGGCGGCCGGACAGGGTGTGTCAGGCCTGATACGCAATTTCTCCATCGAATTCCTGGCCCAGCGCGTCGAACGGGACGCCCGCGGCGAACTCTACGTCAGCTTATTGGGCAAGAGCCAGACCTTTCACGGCCAGCAACGGATCGGCGACATCATGGCCCGCGCCACCAACGACGTACGCATGCTCAACTGGATGTTCAGCCCCGGCCTGATGCTCATCATCGATTCGCTGATGGCCCTGGTCGTGCCCATCGCCCTGATCGGCCAGCTCCAACCCAAGCTGTTGCTCGTCCCGGCCATCTTTGTCGTCCTGCTGGCCGTCACGGTGGCCGATTACAACCGGCGTCTCAAGCCCGTCAGCCTGGCCCGCCGCGATCAATTCGGGACGATGAACGCCGGACTGGCCGAGGCCATCGCCGGGGTTGAGGTCGTCAAAGCTAACGTCCAGGAGCGGCACGAGGGCGAGAAATTTGCCCGCGACGCCCGCCTGTTCCGCGACTACTTTGTGCAGCAGGGCAAGATCCAGGCCCGCTATCTGCCAATGTTGATGTTCATCCTGATCAGAGCCGGCGGTTTTTTGCACGCTTTGCTGCTCTGGCGAGGGGGGGACATCACCCTGGGCCAGGTTGTCACCTTTATGGGATTGGTAGGCGCGCTGCGCTTTCCCACGTTCATTTCCATCTTTTCGTTCGACCTGGTGCAATTGGGCATCGCCAGCGCCGAGCGCATTCTGGAATTGATCAACACCGAGACCGAGCTGGACGAGAACGAGACCGGCGTCGCCAAACCGATCCGCGGCGAAGTGGTCTTTAGGAACGTGAGCTTTGGCTACAACGGCAAGCCGGTGTTGAAAAACATCAGTTTCACCGCCCGTCCGGGAGAGACGATCGCTATCGTGGGGCAAACCGGCTCTGGCAAGACCACCCTTACCTGGCTCATCAACCGCATTTTTGACGTCGACAGTGGGCGGGTGCTGGTGGATGGCGTGGACGTGCGCGACTGGAGCCTGGAATCGCTCCGCTCGCAAATCTCGACCATCGAGCAGGACGTGTTTCTCTTTTCCCGCTCCCTGGCCGAAAACATCGCCTTTGGCTGCGCTGACGCCAGCCAGGAAGCGATCGAGGGCGCGGCCCGCAAAGCCCAGGCGCACGAATTTATCGGCAGCTTTGGCGACGGCTACGAGACCGAGGTGGGCGAGCGCGGCGTGACGCTCTCTGGCGGGCAGCGGCAGCGCATCGCCATCGCCCGCGCCTTTCTCACTGATCCGCGCATCTTGATCCTGGACGACAGCACCAGCGCCATCGACAGCGCCACCGAGGACCAGATTCAGCGCGCCATGCGGCGCATCAGCAGCCAGCGCACGACTTTTATCATCACCCACCGGCTCAGCCAGATTCGCTGGGCCGACCGTATTTTGGTCTTGCGCCGCGGGGAGTTGGTCGATCAAGGGACACACGAGGAGCTAATGAGTCGCTGCACGGCCTATCAGCGCATCTTTGCCCGGTACGATTAACGCGTTTCAGCAGATCCGATTCTGCTGGGTCCCCTTTAGGTTCATAGTGCGCGCTTCAGCGCGCCATCCCGGCGCTG
>CBFDAD010000071.1:0-7276 GCA_965602705.1 uncultured bacterium | reverse complement strand
CAATCCCATCGCCTTGCTTAGCTCTCTCACCGTGGTCTGCAGAATCGTCTCCAGGTCGGAGGTGGCGCGCACCTTGTCAGTGACCTGGCGGATTAACTGCTCGCGTTCGGCCCGGCGACGAGTCTGCTCGTAGAGGCGCAAGCTTTCCATGGTCACTGCCGCCCGGTCGGCCACGTTTTGCAGGAAGCGGATCAGGCTCTCGTCGGGCGAATGGTGCTCCTGGCTGATGGCGCTCATCACCCCCAGCCAACTGTCGCCGGCGACCAAGGGGACGGAGATGAGCGTGCGCGCCCCGTTCTCGGCCCCAAGCGTCCGTGTTTGCTCATCTTTGGAGACACTCTGTGTGTCTTTGACGATGAGGGGTTGCTTTTGTCCAATCAAGCGATCCCACTCAGGATAGTCTTGAATCGAGAGACGTGTCCCTATGGGGAGTGTCTCTTCTGGTGGGTTCCAGTGGGCCGTCTTGATGAGCCAATCAATGCGCCCGGCGGGGTCAGGTCCCGCAAGCAGGATGCTACCGTTAAAGACCGGTCCCAGGGCTGCTTGGACCTCTTGGGCCAGTATGTTTACAACCGCTTCCGCGCTGTCGGCCTGGGAAAACCGGCTGGCGGCCTCGTATAGCCGCGCCGTCTCAGTCAGGCTGGCTCGGGTTTGTTCGGCGAGTCGAGCGTTGTCTATGGCCAAGCCAAGCTGGGTGGTAACGGCTTCTAACAGGGCGATGTCGTCTTTGTTCCAACCTCGCTCGCCCGTAGGATCTTCGATACCCAGAGCGCCGACGACCTGACCTTGTAGACTGATGGGTGCCGCGATGAGGGAACGATTTGGGGCGGCCTCGTAAGTGGCTGGCACTGGTTCATCTCGATCTGCCACGCCACGGCTGTGCTGCAAAACCAAGTCAATCTCGGGTTTCTCCAGGTCTGGATTGGGTATCAACTGCTGATCCTCAAAGAGATAACTCGTCGTTGCCGATTCCTTTGTGCCGAGCAGGTATTCACGCCACGATTCACGTACGTATTGGCGGCTGAGCTGCGCTGGTTCGGCCAGCGTCGCCCGGATGCCCTCGACCATCTTGCTCAGAGCGACAGCCAGGTCAGAGAACACCTCGATCCCCTCGGGAACCTCGATCTCGGCGTCCAAGTCTCCCCGGGTCACAGATTGAATGACGTCAAGCAAGGCCAGGCCTTGTTCTTTCACCATCAGCTTGTATTGCTCAAGCGCGTTCTCTTCCATTCAAACCACTCCATTCAGCCAGTTTCGGTGTTCCCTTTAGTCCTCTAGTGCACTTTGACCGTCGTCGGCCGCGAGTGCCTCGGGGGCCAGGCGCACAAAGGCGCGCGGCGCGCCCAGGGCTTGGGCCAGTTCGCGGACGGCGGTTTGCAGCATGGCGTCCACCTCGGTCTTACTACGGACGCGATCGGTGATCTGGCGGGTCAGGGCTTCGCGGCGCGCGCGGCGTTGCGTCTCCTCAAACAAGCGGGCGCTTTCCAAGGCCTGCCCCAGTTGGTCGGCGACCGACTGAACCAGTGCGATCTGGTCGTCGTTCCAAATGCTGTCGCCCTCGATCTCTTGCAGATCCAGAACGCCGATAATCTCGCCGCGGACCTTGATGGGCGCGGCCAGCGCGGCGCAGCGGGGTGGGGCAGGTGAGGCACTGGCGTTATCGGTGACGATCAATTCTCCCGTGAGCCAGGCTTCTTGGGCTTCGGGCGACCGCACGTCACCCGTGGGTGTGAAGCCAGTCAAAGTGTATTCGTAGGTCAGATCTGGTTGCTCGCGTGAAAACGTGGACCACTCTTGCTGCACGTAGCGACGCTGCATGTGCTTGGCCTCTTCTAGTGTTGCCTGGGTTTGCTGGAAAAGTTGGGCGTTCTCGATGGCGATAGTGATCTGGTCGGCCAGAGCCGTCAGTGTGGTCACATCCTCCTCGACAAAGGCGGCCTCCCTGGTGCTCTGTACGTCCAGCGCGCCTATGATTTTGATGCCGATGCGCAAGGGGACCGCCATTTCGGAGCGGGTGTCGGGCATGTCGGGATTGTCAAAGTAGATGGCGTCCAAGCCAACGTCCAGGGCAATGCGCGGCCGGCCCGCAGCGGTGACATAGCCCACAATACTTTCGGATCCCACACCAAGCTTGTGCTGGCGTGCCAACATACGCTGTCCGCCCTCGCTGTTGGCGGCACGCAGCACGGCGTTGCGACTGGCTTCGTCAATGAGAAAGACACCGGTGTGGTAGTAGTCAAAGTGTTGGCTGATAAGTTGGGTCACCTGGAGCAGCAACTGGTCCTGGTCTCGAATCTGGGCTATGGCGCGACTGACCTGAGCGCCAGCTTGGAGCAGGGTTGCACGCCGCTGGCTGTGACGGACCGCTTCCTCAAGCTGGCGGTTGATCTCGGCCTGGCGCTGGTTGGCCGCTTCCAATTCTGTGCTGCGGGCGGTAAGGTCGCTGGTCGTCGCTTCAAGATCAGCGGTGCGCTCAGCTACTCGCTCTTCCAGGGAATCGATCGTCTCCCGCAGCCGCGTCGCCATGGCGTTGAAAGCTGTCGCCAGAGTGCCAAACTCGTCCTTGGTTTGAATGTCAATGCGACTTTCCAGATTCCCTTGACTGAACACATCCACACCTTCGTGCAGCAAACGCAAGGGCGATACAATCTGGTAGCGAGTGAAACGCAAAATGTTATAGACTAGCACACCGACGATGGTCAAAGCGGCTAGAAAAACCATCGATTGCATCAAGAATGCGCCCAGTGCTTCGCCAACAGGCTGTTCGATGATGACGAACCAGGGAGCTACGTCTAGCTGCACGCCGGAGGCTACCACTAGCTGGTCACCGAGTCCGAAATAAATATCAAGGCCCGGTTGGGCGATCGCCTGTGGCGTATTACTTATCAGGTTTTCAAGCGTGCTGCCACCCTGGAGCAGTTTCAGGTCGCGGTAGGCCAGCAGTTGGCCCGTCTCATCGGTGACATAGACGTAACCGGTTTTTCCCACGTGCAATCCAATCGTGGTGTTCCACAGCGTCGTCAGGTCCACCCTGGCCAGCAGCGTGGCTGCAAAGTTACCGTCTTCGTCGGTCACCCCGACAGCCAGATCGGTGAAAGGCACGCCGAATTCTTCCGAATCCACCGGGCCGACGTAGACCTGGTCTGATTCGACGACCGCTAACCACGGCTGTTCGGTCGGGGCCGCGCCGGTTTCTCCTCCCACGCGGCGACGTTGTGCGATGACCTGGCCTTGTGGGTTAACCAGGGTCAGTTCAAAAATGGCAAATTGACGGTCCAGCGTATGCCGTAGTAATTTGCTCACGTCATCGCTTGTTGCTTGCGTCTCGCTCGCCGCCGGGACTGCTTGCGTCCCGCCCGCCGGGACTGCTTGCGTCCCGCCCGCCGGGAGAGACAAGGCGTCGCTGGTCGCCAGCAAATCGCTCTCGATATCACCCAGAAACTGGTCAAAGGCGCGTACCGCGATGGTGGCTGTATCGTCGAGCTTTCTCTGCACGGTTTGCAGGGTGCCCAATAGGCCCACGATAACGGCGACGATGAGTCCTGCAATGGCGATCAGGCTGAGCAATGCAACCCACCTGACGAGCCGACGGCTAAGGGCACTGGTGTGTCTGGAGAACATATCATAGGCCTCCGGCTATTGTCATAAGCTGGGCGTTATGTTTCATCGTTTCCTCCCAGGGTGCGGTGACTGGGGAAATCTGGTTCTGCTCCGTCCCCCCAAGAAGCTGTCCCACTCCTGGCGCAGGTAGTGCCTTTGGGCTCCCTCTGCCTCGGCCAGCGCGGCCTGGGCTTGCTCAAAGAGGCGCGCGTTCTCGATGGCAGTGGCGATCTGGTCGGCCATAAGGGTGAGGACGGCGACGTCTTCTTGGTCAAAGGCGCGCACTTTTGTGCTCTGTACGTCCAGTGCGCCGATGAGCGCGCCACCGGTGCGCAGGGGCAGGGCCATCTCGGAGCGGGTGTCGGGCAGGTCAGGGTTGTCAAAGTAGGTGGCGTCGGCGCCCACGTCCAAGGCAATGCGTGGCTGGCCCGTCCCGGTGACATAGCCCACAATGCCTTCGGACCCCACACCCAGCCTGTGCTGGCGGGCCAGCATGCGTTGGCCGCCTGAGCTGTTGGCGGCGCGCAGCACAGCGTAGCGTCCTGTATCGTCGGTGAGAAAGATGCCAGCATGATAAAAGTCAAAGTGCCGGCTGATGAGCTGGGTCACCTGGGGCAGCAACTGGTCGAGGTCACGTATTTGGGCCACCGCGCGGCTGACCTGGGCGCTGGCCTGGAGCAGGTCAGCGCGCCGCTGGCTTTGGCGGGTGGTTTCCTCAAACAGGCGGCTGGTTTCCTCCAATTCTGTGCCACGAGCGACCAGGTCGGCGGTGGTGGCCTCTAGCTCGCGCGTGCGCGCGACGAGTTCGGCCTGGGTGCGTTCCAGTCCGCCCGCGTAGCTTTCTGAGGCCGTCAACACCTCGCTCAAGGTGGCGCTGAACAGGTGGATCAGGTAGCCAGTGAACAGAATTGCAATTGGCGTCAGCAACAGGCTTAGGATTGGAAAACTCGGGGGTGAAAAAGGCGACCATAGCTCAAGTAACAATGGCACGCCGGTAGCCGCCACAGCGATGGCCGTCATTCGCAACACCAGCCGGGGTGAGATAAAAAGCCCTGCCAGCAGCACCGCGACGATGTTGCCAAGCATAATCAAGGGCAACAGGCCAGCTACTGTGAGAGGAATTGGCGCAAGGACGAGCAATAAGGTCCCAACGAAGGTGTAGATACCCACATTCAGCCGTCCGGCAAGCGTCAGCCGGCGGGCAATGGCAGCGGCCAGGAAGAGAATGAAAGCGTACGCCGCGATCAAGTACCACTGGCCGGTATCGCTTAGATAACCGTTAAGCGCTGTGAATAGCGCCGTCGCAAGAGCGGCCAATCGGGCCCAGCGCGTGAACCGTAGAAACTGCTCGCTGCGTCGGGCCTCGTCGCTCGTCACTCGCTCCTGATCTGATTGCTTGGGTCCCGCTTGCCGGGACTGCTTGGGTCCCGCTTGCCGGGACTGCTTGGGTCCCGCTTGCCGGGACTGCTTGGGTCCCGCTTGCCGGGACTGGGACGGATTCAAATGCGTTTCTGTCATGCTGTTCTCTCTCGAATTCTACGTTCCATGCTTCAAGCCGGGTGGTGTCTTTCCTCTAGGTAAGGCTGGCCCTCGACATCCTGATCGTCAGTAGGCAGGTATCCATCCGTGGGATTCCCCAGGCGGACCGCGGCACGAGACACGCCCAACGCCCGCGCCAGTTCTCCGGCAGCAGTCTCCAAGATGCTGTGGACATCGCCGGCAGCACGGATCTTGCCTACGATCTGGCTCGTCAATTGCTCGCGAGAGGCGCGGCGCTGGGTCTGCTCGAACAGGCGGGCATTTTCCAGGGCCAGGGCCAACTGGTCGGCCAGGGCTTGCACCAGCGCTTTGTCTTCCTCGGTCCAGATGCGCTCCTCGTCGTAAAAGTCGAGTACGCCGATGGTCTGATCACGCACGCGGATGGGCAGTGCTAGGGCGTTGCGCGTCGGTGCGTTGGCCTCTGATCCCGTTGCGGCGGGTTCTTCCGTTACGGTCGTTGTCTCGCCCGTGGTGACGGCCTGCTCGATTTCGGGCGTCCAGACCTCGTCAGTGGCGATCAGGCCGTCCGGCCCATCCACATAGCCCCAGACGCGGTCGGAGCCGGCGGACAGCATTTCTGCCCATTGCTCACGCAGGTAGCGGCGATGGGTGCTTTCGACTTCGGCCAGCGCGCGCTGGGTCTGCTCGAACAGGCTGCGGTTCTCGATGTAGCCACCGACGCGCCGCACGATGTCGCCCAGCAGGGCGCTTTCCTCATCGATAAAGTCGCGCGGCTCAGCGTAGGCAACGACGATCCGGCCTAACTGCGCTTCGCCAGTGTGTAAGTTCCCCACTATGTGCTGCGGCAGATCGATCGCCTCGGCTGCGCCGTAGACCTGGCCCGCGTACTCTATGGACACCCGGCACAGGTCTGGGTGCTGCATGGTCTTTGGAATGCGCTCTGCCACCCATTCCAGGAACTCGGGGATGGGCGGCGTCTCGTCGATCTTGCGACCGATGTCGTTCAGGCAGTTGAGGTCCTTGACTCGCTCGCTCAGCAGGGAACTGGTTTGCTGCTGCTCTTCAAACAGGCGCGCGTTCTCGAGCGCGATGCTGACCTGGTCCGCCACGGTCTCGAGCACGGCGATGTCCTCGTCGGAGAACGCGGCCTCTTGTTGGCTTTGGATGGTCATAGCGCCTATGGCCTGACCTTGGATGATCAACGGCAGCGCCATCTCGGTGCGCGTCTCAGGCAGCAGGGGGTTGTCAAAGCGTGTGGCTTCCTCACCCACGTCAAAGGCGATGCGCGCCTGGGCGTTGGCGACGCAGGAGCCAATCATTGAGTTGCCGCCGACCTCCAGCTTGTGATCCTGGGCCACCATTTGCTGGCCGGCCTGTCCGGTGCCGGCGCGCAGCACGGCCCATTTGCCCGGTTCGCCGGTCCACTCGCCGCTCTGATCCACCAGGAACAGGCCGGCATAGTAGAGGTTGAATCCCTGACGCAGCAGGTCCACGACTTGTTGGATCAACTCGCCCGGGTCCAGGATGCTGTTGACGGCGCGAGAGACTTGCGTTGCCACTTGCAGTTGCGTGGCGCGTCGCTCACTCTCGTGCCGGGCCTGTTGTTGCGTCAGATAGGCGCGGCGACTGGCGACCAGTGCTGATGCTGGTTTGCTCAACTCTTGCAGATGGTAGCGCTCTTCAGTTGAAAAGGTGTGGCGCTGTGGCCAAAAGAACGTCACCAGACCCTGCCAGCGATTGCCACTATACAGCGGCATGAACACCACAGCCCGGAAGCCAAGTTGCGCTGCTTGCTCGCGCATGAGTTCGTCAGCGCGGGGATCGGTGTCTATGTCCGAGATAAAAACTGTGTGTTCGGGTTCGTTTAGCCAAAGCCTCGACAGTGGAAGATCCTGGATCGCATAGTACTGGCCAAGCTCCGGGTCATCGGGCACGATCAGGCCGTCGTGCCAGGCGGCCACAGTGCGCAGCGTGTTTGGCTGCTCATCCTGATCGGTGTCCAGGTATTGGAATACGATCCGGTCAACCGGATGTTCCAGTTCGACGCCAAATGAGATGGCAGTGAGTATTTCTTCCTCGTTGGTAGCTTGCGAGAGGGTAGCTTCCATAAGCGCCAGCCACTCGAGTTGGGCAGTGCGCTGCTGGGCTTGTTGGAACAGGCTGCGGTTCTCGATGT